>JAPLZS010000105.1 GCA_026394915.1 Candidatus Woesearchaeota archaeon
AGATACGCTGATATAGATGTTTATCAGAAAAAACGAGGTTGAAACAATGAAAAATAAGATATTATTCGTGATTTCTTTGGTTGTGCTGGTCTTTTTTGCAGCAGCATGCAGCCAGACAGGAACAACAAGTGCGCCAAAAGAAGTCGGCATAACAATAAGTCCTGAGGATCAGGTAGCAACAGAGACTCCAGCTGCAACAGCAGCAACTGAATCTCCAGCAAATACAGAAGAAAATGTAACACAAGAAACACAACAACCAGCAACTGGGGCAGCATCATCAGAATCAGGCCTTCCTGAGATAACGTGCGATGAGAAGGAGACCTTGGGATTCTTGAAATGCGCAAAGCAGGATTCAGGCGACTCAGAGCTGACAATAAGGAACTCAGGCAGAGAGGACATTTCAGGCATCTATATCCAATATTACAAAGGATCGGAAGTTGTAGGCAGCAAATCAGAGATTTCTGCACTCAGCGCAGGCAATGATTCAACTGTTATGCTTGAAATCAAGAAATATGCTGCAGACAGGATTGAAGTCTTCCCTATATGGGATAGCAATATCTGCATCAACAAGCAGATTATGATAAATCCAGAAGTGAACTGCAGGTAATTTTATATAATCGGATCTCCTTTTATTTTCTTTATTTTTTCTTTTTCACTTATTTTTTTATTATATCCTAGCATTATTTTCTGCAAGAACTAGCACCGACATAAACTTTTATATTTCTTCCTGACTCAGTCTTCCTTTCCTGCGCTTCGATAAGTCCTTTTTTGATAAGTGCAGCGATGTCATTGTTGAGATTAACACGGCCTCTTCCTGCCTCTTTCCTCAGATCTGTTTTTGTGATTCCTGCTGCGCCATAGCTCCTTATTACATTCAGTGCAGGGCAATAATCTGGCCTTTCTCTTGCATTGAATCTGGGACCATCCTCTCCTGATGATGAACCTCTCCTAAAAGAACCCTGGTCTGAGTCTTCCTGACATGCGTTCTCTCCTGAAGAATCACCTGGATATGTGCATCTCCCTAACTCATTCTCAAGCCCTGAATATCCACATTCCAAATCATTCATTGTTCATGCTCCTCAACCTATTCTTTTCATTTCTTCCCATATCGCACCCCTTTTGCATTATGCGCATTTTCTTTCTGTATAAGGACTTTCTATATAAGGATATACTCCTTATTTTCTCCAATTAATGTGCAAAATGGGGATTTTGCCTTTGTTTTGGAATCAATCAGAGTACCTGCTTTTTAGTTCAAGCTTGGAAAATGCTGATTTCACTTCCTGTTTTCTCAGCATTTCTGTATATGGCACCGCATTCAATTCTACATCCGCTCTCAAATCAATGCCAGAATGGCTGCTTTTTATCTGGAGGCCAACAAAGTCATTTGTGCCTTTTCCTAAATCATAATTCATCTCTGCTAGGGCACATAAGATTTCCCTTACCCTCCTGCTGGCTATTGACATTGCTGAATTCTTGTTAATATCAACAATCTGAAGATCCAATGGAACCCTGTGCTGTCCTGCATATATCTCGGCAAGTGAAGAGTCAAGGTTTGGCTGGCAATATGCAAGATCTTGTATGATATTAAAACCACTTCTTCTCCAGAATTCATTTCTTCTGTCAATAGCCTCAAATCCTTTCTTCAGGTTTCCGGTTGTGAAGATTGTCTGCCCATCTTTTATAATGTAGCTTCTCCCTTTTATATCCTCATGAGCGATATAAGATACTGCTCTTGGCACAGGCTCTGTCTCTATCACGACCTCGCTTACTCCCATATCCCTGAGGCAGTCCTTGGCTCTGGATACAAGTTCTGAGCCATAACCCTTGCCCGTATCATCCCCTATAATCACAGCATACTCTATCATGCCTATCGGCGAACTTTCTGTTCTGTATCTATAGAATATGATAAATCCTTTGATCTTGCTGTTTTCAAGGACTTTCACAAAATGCCTGGCTCTTCCCTCAAACTCATAAGGCTGCATGACTCTTCTTCTGATATCTATCTTTCCAAGCCTTTCATCTTTTGGAAGTTCAGCCATCGAATTAACCAGGAATTCCTTGTATTTTCCCCAATTCTTCTCTGTGATGTCCACTACATTTATCATATCATATCTGTTGAATAACTATTATATAAATCTTTCTAAATTTGTTACCTCTAAGTAACTAATGTAACAAAGAGAAGGATTTCATAATAACAGTAATTCATAATACAAATAATAACATTTAAATAGTTTCTTGCTACTCTCTTCATTGATTGTATTTCTAAAGAGGAATCATGGAAAGAATATTATTAGTTGATTACAGGGAAGGGTCTGCATTTGAGGGCCCCATAGGGCCTGATTTTATTAGTTTCGGCAACTATAAGACATTGAGAGAGGTCTCATCTTCCCTCGACCATCCTCATATCTTCTTTCCTGAATGCAATAGCCAAGTAAATGCAGAAGTGCAAAAGAGGCAGATGATCTGTTTCTTGAAAGAACAGTCAAAAAAGGGCACATTGCTTGTATCCAGAGATCATGTCATGTCTTATCACTTTGCAACAGGAATCCTGAAGAATGAGCAGAAACAAGGAAAAAAATATGGAAAAATAGGCTATCTGGTTGTTGACCAGCATATGGATATATATTCACATTCAACAAATGGAGAAGACATCAACAAAGCAACAGTCTTCAGGGACCTGATAGAAAAAGGGTTTGTTGATCTTGCTGTTTTTATCGGCATAAGGCCTCTTGAAGAATCTCTTTACCATGAAATAGGCGGTTTAAAGAATATGCCACCAAGCAGAGAGGCAGGGGCATCATGTCAGGATTGGAAGGCAAAGTCATGATAATCCCATCTACTGATGTTGGCTCATTGTCAGATGCAGTAGGCAAGGGCATAGATATGATGCAGTCTGAGGGCATCAGCCATTTCTTTTTTGATACAGACCTTGACTCATTTGATTCAACAGTGATAAAGGGAGTAGACTATTGCCTGCAGCTTCCTGTACAGGCAATTAAGTGCATGTTTGACAAATTCCCTAAAGAATCAGGCATGCTTTATTCCATTGCAGAGGCAAGCAGAGACCATAGGCTATCAGCAGCTCTAAAGCGTTTAAGGCTTTCTCTGGGAGAAATCAGAAAGAACGGGAATGATGAAACTGACATAAATAACATATCAGGATATGCTTATGATGCATATCTGCAGCTTAGGGCAGTGGTGGGTAGCGCGTCTTACAGCAGTCGCAGTATAGATGTCTTCATTAAAAAACTCATTGATGTTTCAGAGACTGCTTTATATGAGATGAGAAAGATAAATCAAAAAGGATTGCCTATTGATAATATTGATGCAGAATTAAAGAAACTAAGGGAGACGTTGGAAGGAAAATGCTTGCTTGGCATTGATGTAACAGAATTTGAACCAGGCAATGACTACAACGGCAAGACAGAGTCTTTGCTGAAAAAACTTATCCATAACCTATATGGTCTGAATGCCAGATAAACATTTCCCGGGTTTTATAAAGAGCAAATCCAGCATGGGAGGATCGCTCATGAAAGCCTCTCTTTTTATCTCGTCAAGGATATAATATTCCTCGCTCTTGACCTTGAAGGGCTCAAGCTTTTCTGTAAATTCATTGGCTTCCTTCATATCACTGAATATAGCTTCAACGAGAAAATCATACCCATTGTTTATCTTGTATACTGAATTCACTCTGATGTCTTTCATCAGGAAATCCCTAAGCCTGTCCCTGTTCTGCTTGTCTACCTTAAGTATGAAATTGACCTTTATGTCAAAGCCAAGCCTTGAGAAATCCACTATGACTGTGTGCTTCTTTATCACGCCGTCAAATTTCTTCAGCCTGTCGAATATGGTGGAGATGGGTATGTTCGTTTCCCTGCTCAGCCTGGTCAGGTTTATCCTCGCATTCTCCCTGAGATAAGATATTATCCTGACATCTGTTTCATCCATTTGGTTGTTCAAGATTTCACCCTCCTTTGCATCCGCTTATTCCGGTTATGCTCTTTTAATGTCTTGTGCTATTTTAAAGTCTTGTTATCAGTCATAATGTCTGCCTTGTTATATAAGATTAATCTATAATATTCTTCCGAAAAAAGGAAATGTTTATATAATATTACATATTATTGGTAAATAATGCTGCTTGACATAAAAGACAGGAAGATATTGCATGAGCTTGGAGACAATGCACGGATAAGCTGCTCTGCTCTGGCAAAGAAGATCAGGCTTTCCAGGGAAGTCACAAAATACCGGCTTAAAAGGCTCACGGATGAGAAGTACATAAAATGGTTCACGATTGTGATTGACACAGCAAGGATAGGATACAACACATACCAATTCTATATACAGCTTGAGAAGACAACAGAGAAGAAAGAGGAAGAGATAATAGATTTCCTCAGGGAAGACAAAAGGGTTAACTATCTATGCGTGATATCAGGCAACTGGGATATAATGTGCGAGTGCTATGCAAGGAACCCCCAGGAATTGTTTGAGTTCATGAGCAGCATCAGGAGCAAATTCAGCAGCAACATAAAGAAGATAGATTCTACAACAATCATAAAAGAGTGCATATGCATCAATAAGAATGTTATCATTGAGGAAAAGATGAAATATTCCCACATAGAGCATAACAGATTCATGAATAACAACATGGAACTTGATGCAAAGGAGAAGGCCATACTATTCCATCTCTCAAATAACTGCAGGATGATGTATGTTGATATTGCCGATAGGATAGGAGCATCTGTCGATTATGTGAAGTATAAGATCATGCAGATGACGGACGACGGCCTGATAGCATCATTCAAGCCCATCTATGATTTCACAAAACTTGGCTTCCAGCAGTATATAATCCTGTACCAGCTGGAGGCGTCTTATGAAGAGACGATGCGCCTGATAAGCTATCTTAAGATACGCCCTAACATAGTGTATGTCATGCAGTCAATCGGCAAATGGGATCTCTCAATCGTGATAAATGTGAGAAATCCTGATGAATTCAGGAAAGTTCTGATTGAGATAAGGAATGATTTCACGAACATAATAAAGGAAGAGACATCCCTTCTGATGCATGAAGAGCTGAAGAACAATTATCTTCCGCCAAGCTGTTATCCTGCTGCCCCTAAATGATGCATCATAAATTATCCTTCATCATTCTTCATCATCCTGTATTATCCTGCATTATATATGAAACGATTTGATTGCATATTCCCTGCATGCAAAGCATTCATAATCTCCGCAATATTTGCGCATTAATGTGTTTTTTATGCATTTTTTCCCGGATAATCGGATATCCTGCGTTTTCTCCGTAATCCTTCCGGTTTTCTTCTGAAAAGGCTTATTAAAAATGCTGCACTAATAATAATCATGATTTTGCTTGGCAACACAACGGCAACTGAACGCAGATGTCTTTGCCAAGCAGAAACAATCAATAAAAAACAGCAGGGGGCAAGAACATGAGCAAAGATGGATCTGATACGAATGGAAATACTGGCGGGCCGAAGGTCATGTCAGAGGAAGAGTACCATGCTCTTTTGAATGAATGCGGAAGCGATAATGAAGTTTCAAAGATAAAAACTGGTGCGCCTGAAGAGGTTCCAAGAAAACCAAGAAGATTGAAAGTCATAAGCTTGAAGGATGTCGTGCTGATCGGCGGATTGGCTCTTGCAGCAGCAGGCATGTACAGATATCATGGGCAGATCAACGAGGCAACAGGATGCTATCTTAGCCCTCTTTCTGACAATGTATGCTTTGTGCAGAAAAAAGGCCGTGTTAAAGGCGAAACTGCATATGAATTAAGGACAGGAGATGATCTTGTCCAGGCAGTTTACAATGCAGAAGCTAACACCATGTCAATATCTCAGGATTATATTGACAGAGAGCTCAAGCGAGAATCTCTTGATGTCAATGAGGCAATGTCTTCTCTTTATCAGAACAGCAACAACAGGAAACAGGCAACATGGTTTGTCATCCAGAATATGACAGAAGATGACATAAAAAGCAATGGAAGGAATATCGCTGATCGCCTCTATCAGGCAGACAGTAAGGACATGCAGGAAATAGTCCTTGAAGGCCTTGCAAACAATCCTGTTGAGAACAAAGAAGCTCTTGTCGCAGTAGGAGTTGAAAGCGTAAAGAGATATCCTGCAGAAGTTGCGCAGGCACTTTCAAATGAGGATATCCTTGACGAGGCAAGGAGAAGAGGTTCTGATATATTCAACAGCCTCTATGAAATAGTCATGGGAACTGCAAAAGACCAGTACAACAGATTATTCGGAGATGGGGCTCCTAAACCAGAGACTCAGGTTCCACAGACAGCACCTACAGCACCTTTAACACCCGGGGTGAAATGAATGGGAGAGATAATGAGATATCTGGCAGGAGTTGCAGCAGCAGCTGCATTGTTCGGCGCAGGCTACACAATGGGCTGCGCAGGAGCGCAGGACAAGGATTACAAGCTCATGAGGGAGACAGACAAGATAGGGACTGAGCATGTGTATCTTCAGGATAAGAGCACAATAGACAGAAGGATCTACGAAGTCATGAAAGAAGATGGCAATGTCAGCCTAAAGCCCTACAAGTTCGAGATGAATCTTGAAAGGCCAGAGCAGGCAACACGGCAGACTAATCAGAACAGCACAACACAATCAAAACCAGCAGGAGGGAATTAAGATGGCAGATGGATATGATTCAGGAAAAGGGAATGGTGGAGCTCCTTCCGGAGCACCTAATGGATTAACAGACGCTCAAAGAAAAAGATATAACGAGTTATTGGGCTACCAGTCTTCTGGAAAAACTCAAGGAGCACAAATTCTTCCAAAGACTGCATTTGTTTCATCTCCAAAAGAAGTCTATAACGGAGAAACTCTTGACGCTATAATGAACGATATAGAGATCTTGAGAACAGGATTAGAGACTTATATTGTTGAGACAAGAGGAGAAAGCGAAGGATACAGGGTCATAAAGAAGAAGAAGATTGAACAGAGGGAAATGCCATTCAAAGAGCCAAGGACAATCAGCAATCTTGTGAAATATATATCTGAAAAAGGAGTTGTTGACGGAGCCCAGGAGTTTGCAAAGGGAAGAGTCCAAAAGAAGATGACGCCGGTTGAAGTCACATATGAAGAGAGAGAACCTCTTAACATAACAGAGCTAAGAGAAAAACTTGAAGCTTATGTTGGTGCATATCTGACTCAGCTCAATAATTATGCAGCAGAACTCAGAAAGATGGGCGTAAACATAGATGACACAATAAATCGCTTAACTATCAACAGGAAAGAATATACAGAAATGTCTGTTGTCTCTCTTCAGCAAGGCGAGGAGTTGATAGTCAAGCTTTCAGAGACAAAGGGCGCAAAGAAAGAAGTCAATGATATTAAAGATCAGACAAGAAAATCAGACAGTGCTTACATTGAGCTTAGCAACCTTTTATTTGATCTTGAGGATAAAGTCTCAAAATTGGAGAGAGGAATCCCTGAGAGTAAAGATGACCACGAGTTCTCTAAAAATGCAGAGAGGCTTGTAAGGGCTTATGAGGAATCTCTCAATAATGTAAAAGGCGTTGGTGACACATTCAGCAAGCTCATTGAGAAATACACCTCTTTTGTGGATATTCTGCTTGATGTCTCAAAGAGCACAAACGGCATGGTGGAGAAGCTTTCAGAATCATTCACAGTGATTCAGGGCGGAATGGGCGATGTGAAGAAGATAGCTTCATACACATCTCAAATCTACGTAAATGCTGTGCAGATAGGTTTAGCATTGAACGAGAATACCGGACGTGTAATAGAAGTTGAAGATATGGCCAATAACACCTCTAAATTCAGGCAGATTTCAGAGAAGAAATGCCAGGAAGCTGCAAATCGCATCGATGTGCTTTCAAGGCCAGATAGATGCCTTCCTCCTCAAGCATCTGGGGCAGGCGCTATGGCAAATGATTCAGAGGAAGATCCTCTTGAGGCAGAGATAAAAGCAGCCTCTTAATATTTTTCTTTTTTATTTTTTTATTAATATAAAACGGTAAAACCTGCACAATGAGAAAGAAAGAACTAGACGAAGGACTGCGAAGGGGATATTTTATTGGCCTCACAAAATGCCTTAGCCGGCTCAGCCATTCTGAGAATGATGGCTACATAAAACAGCTTGCAGGCATAATGAGTGTCTATCTCATAGGAAACAGGCATGGCAAGGAGATAAGAAACCCTGTTGTAGGTGTCTATTCAGGACTTCCTGATTATGACACCACTTACAGGCTCAAGAACGAGATAGATCTTGCAAGAGGCTCCTGTCTTTTCTTACAAGATGACTTCATAGTGTCATTCTTCAAGAGAAATCTTACGCAAAAACCTGAAGAAGCAGATACTTCTTTGAATACAAGTGATAATATCATTAAACCGGATTCTCGGAAGGATTGCATCTTTTGTAAACGGTTTCAAGGCAAATGACATCAACTTTGACTGCTCAGGAAAAAGCATCAATCTTTTCTTCATAGGAATCAATGAATATTCACCTTCAAGGAACGGGCTGTGGGTCAAATATGAAATAGATTTTGATAGGAACATAGAAGGCAAGGTTGAAAACAGCCTTAAAGAGATGGGCAAGTCAAGGTTCCTGCGAAATGACCTTTTCTTCAAGCATTTAAGGCCCTATCTGAGTGAATTGCCTTCTCATTTCCAGGAGGGCATAATAGGCCCCTTTGCATACACTGGAGTAGAATCTGGATCAAGATTCAGCGGATTATGCAATACATCCCAATCCCAGGATTCATTTGTCCTTGAATATACAAGGACATCGATGGATAAGAGATCCAGAAACCCATCTGATGGTTATAACATATCTGCTGATAAGACGCTTTTCTGCAGCAGCGATCTGGCTCTCAGCGTCAAGCAGTTCTCAAAGAATGACAAGATCATAGTAATGGGTGGTGCAAATGAGTGATTCAATTAGGATAATCAGCGAAGTCCCTCTGGAGCCTGAGAACACCCCAAAGAGGGATGAACTTGCCAGAAAGAGAGGCCTTGCTGAGATCATTCTTGATGACAGCCTGAACGTAAGCGATGAGATAGACAGCATATTCTTCTCGAATCCTGAGATAAACGCAAGGATAACTGCAGATCTCTCATTGAAAGAGAATGCAAAGCTGAATCTGAAATCAGAATATGAAAAAGTATATCATAAATATTCAGGAATAATCAAGATGGCCTCTGCTGTCGACAGGGTTGATATGTTCCTCGGGCCTATCCAGGCAGCATTAAGCGAGTCTGAGAGCCACTACTTGAAATATGCTTACATCATCTCAAAAGTATCTGAACTTTCTGTGAAAGGGGCGCTTTCCCTCTGGTACAAATCAAAAAGCAATGACATTGCATCAGTAATAGGCTGGGCATGCAATGAGATGATTGCAGCAACAGTGCCTTATGCAAATGCGATGAATATCCTGCCCATCTATAAATCCCTGATCAAGAGACAGATGAGGAAAGAGGCAGCAGAGAATTTCCTTGAGAAACTGCAGGATTATGACCTTGAAAAGAGCGGTAGAAGGATAATAAGCGTTTACAGCATTGAAGGCGGGAAGAGGATACCTCTCCAGAAAGGATCAAGGAAAAGGAGATCTGATCCTAATTCAGGCAGCAATCCCTCAAAAAGTCCAGGATCAAGATCAAGCGGATCAAAGAGCGAATCAAAGCCAAGAAAATCAAATAACAATCCTAACAATGGTTCGCGAAAATCGCAGCCAGAATCAATTGAAAAAGATTATCAAATCAAGGCCGGAAGTGATGATAACAATGATTGCGCTATGCCTGAATACGCAGGATACACATTCAGGATGAATGATTTCTATACTTACTGCAGACAGCAGGGAGTGATAGGCAAGAAAGAAGAGCTCACTAAGATGGCTCTGAATACAATAGATCTCAAATCATTCATAGTGATGGGCCAGAGCGGATCAGGGAAGACATATCTGCTGAATCCGATAATCAATCTTGTGCCTCCTGAATACACATATCTGCTCGAATATTCCACAGATGCAGCATTCTTCAGGCAGTCAAAGAAGCTGAAGGGAAAGAAGATACTCATAGTGCCTGAGCTGCAGAAGATAATAATATCCGGTTCGCAGATACCAGAGATACTAAAGACCTTGCTTGAAGGAAGGACTGTCCATAAGCATATGATAGACTCTAAGCATGGCGGAGATCTTCTTGAGCAGGAGATATATCCTATCACAATATTCACTCAGCTTGCTTATGAGAACCGGGCAAAGAAGCTTTTTGATGAGAACACTGAGCTGAGCAGAAGGCTTAAGCATATCCGGGTAAGGAATACTGAGTCAGACATAAGCAACATACTTCAATTCAAGACATTGAAAAGGCAGTTCGGAGCAGACGAAAGCGGACTCGGCGAGGAAGATGTATCCAGATTAAAGAGGCATTTCAAGAGCTGCATGGATCTTGATGTCAGGAGATATGTCGATCCTTTTGCAGAGGCGATTTCAGAATATATACCAGAGACCCAGAGGACAGTCAGCTATGTCGATAATTATTTTGATTATCTCAATGAATACGCAAAGATAAATTTCCAGAACAGGGTATTTGACTCAAAGACAGGCACACTGTTCCTCAGCCTTGAGGATCATTACAATGTGTTCAAGATGTATCACAGCGAATTCTGCGACACTCTGAAGCAGTTCGACAGTATCGACGATTTTGGAGAGGGCACAAAGAGATCAGACCAGGAGCTTGATCTTGAATATCTTTTCAATGCAGGAGCAAGCACGATGAGAGAGAATTATCCTCACTTATACCCAAAGTGGATGGATCTGCACACAGGCAGAGCGCAGACAAGAATGGTGCAGACAGAAAGCGCAGACAGCCCAGACAGTCCGAGAATACGGATCTATGATGCACTTGAAGACAAGATGATAAGCATAGATGGCATTAAAGATGCGATCAGCCAGACAAATCTTGAAAGGCCCAATGCTCCTGAGGGTAATGATTCTCCAACAGATAATATCCATGAAGGTGCTTGAGATGCGAACAGATAATACGGCGCTGCAAGATATGATATACCAATCATTGAGGCAGGGCACTGTGCCTTCTCCTGATGCTGTTAAAGATCTTAGAAAAAGATATTCTGATATGACTGATGATACTCTGGAGCATATCCTGAATGCAGCCAAGAAACGGATAGAGAATGAGAAAGATGAGATGGGAGCGTATCTCAATGTAGAAATGAACGAGATCAATTCTGATCTATCACAGCTTGAGAGGACTCTTGATGGTAAGATAAGCATCGAAACAGTCAATTCAATAGATAAGTTTGAAACAAGGATTGCAGAGTCTCAAAAGAAGTATTCTCATCTTGAAGGAGACTCATTGTTTGCGAGCATGTTGGAGGATTATTCTTTGTTCTTGGATGGAGTTAGCTCAAAAGCAGCATCAATCAGGGATGGCCTCATAGCTACAGTAAATTCTTCATTTGATTCTCTTCTTTCAAAGTATGGATCCATCCAAATCGTGCCAGATAACTTGACTGTGCTTAAGGATATGAAGAACCTGTCAAATGAGCATAAGGAAATCATGTCTAAAATGGGCATGAACCCAAGGATTGCAGTAGACCTTTCAAAAGGCATAGATGAATCGATATCGATCATACAAGAGATGATAATAACAGAGAAGAAACAGGAGCAGTCTTTATATCAGCAGAGAGACCGCACATACCAAAGATTCACAGAATTGAGGTCTGATTATTATGATGATTCAAAATCTGCAGATATCCAGGCAATACATGAGGAATGTCTTGAACTGAAGAGCATGATGGGCTCTTATAGTGATATCAGGGTTGGAGAGGTGGACATTTTCCTGAATAATCTTGAAAAATGTGTTCAGGATAAAGATAATCTGAGATCAGGCAAAGCGAAGAGCATATTCAAGAAAGCTGCAGCAGCAGCCGTGCTGATCGGGTTATCTTATTGTGCAATAAGCATCGGAGCAGCAGGGTTGGGTTATATCAATAGTTCTATAGACTCTGCAAAAGAGAGAAAGAAAGCAGAAACAGCTTCTGCGCTTTATTCCCAGCAATCCCAAATTCCAAATCAGCAGAGGGAACTCCCTGCATCTCAGGAAGCTGAGCCTCCTGCACCTCAATATGCTGCACCAGCCTCTTCTGGCGCTCCAGACAATCAAGCACAATATGAACCTCCCAGGGTTCCAAGAGAGAATCTTATGATGGGCATGATTGCAGACCTTGATCCAAACATAGAATATATAGTTTATATCCAAAAGAATGCAGGCATAACTTCTTTGTATGAAGTCAATTCAGGGACAGTCAGCTCTCGACCTGTAAATTCATGGAATTCTATAGATGGAAAAGGCGGCAATGGGCCGAAAGAACAGGATGGAGATTTCAAGACTCCAGAGGGGATATACCGGATAAGGGCCATGAAATGGATAAAAACTAATGAGCCTATGTTCGGGCCTGTGGCCATTCAGATCGATTATCCCAATGGGATTGACCAGAACCTGGGAAGGACAGGGGGTCAGGCAGGCAATTCAATCCTGATCTGCGGAACTTATCTTGATGAAAGGCTCAATGCTTTGAACAACGGGCAAGACGTGACTAATGGCAGCATTGTGCTCAAGCCTGATGATGCGATTCAGCTTGCAAATACTATAGAGAGCAGGATAAACAAGACAGTTGTGGTCATCGAGGGAAATAATGCGATAAGCAGCGATTATATAAGGGGATATTTTTCAAGATGAAAAGAAAAAGCATGCTTCGGAAACTGAAAAATCTGTTTTATGCAGATAATAATTCTTATCTTGATGCAGCAGCTCAGGCATCTGCTAAATCTGCTGAGACATCTGCATTTGCACCTGAAAAACAGATTTCAGCAGAACCATATGCAATCCAGGATAAACCCCAAGATGAATTCAAAGATTATAATGGCAATCCTCAAGATAATAGAATACCACTTCAATTAATCGAACAGAATGAAGAAGATAACAAGTTCCTAAGGGCTGTAGGCAGTAAGATTTTTGAGATCAGCCAGGAGATGGAAGATCTCAGCAAGTCCGTGAATTCATACGGTTCTGTTGTGCAGGATTTCCGTAATATGATCCATGAAAGGACCCAGGAGGTCGAAAAAATGCTGTCCAGCCCTTGGGTATATGCACAGAATCAGATAGACTCTACGACTTGGAGATGGATGATTCCCGGATTCGAGAGACGCAGTGCAGACAAGATAACAAAGAGAGGTCTTGAATCAAAGCTTTGTTCTATAAGCAAGATGATATCCGATATGGAAATTCCTCTCGATGATGGCAGCAGGAAGGCAGAATCAATATGCCTTCAGCTGAACAATATAAACATCCTGCTTTCAAGATATATGGAGAGGAGATTTGGATCAGATACATTCAATGCTCCATCTGAAGAATCAGGACAGAAATCAGGACATTACAATACCAATGAATTCTTGAAAACAGATCTCCAAAAGAATGAAGAATGTTACAGATCTCAATTTGCATACCAATCAGGCAGGGTCGCTTCTTTGATAGGAAGGATAGAACCGATACAACTATCATTATGCTCAATAAGAGAAGATATGGATTATACTATAAAGAAAGAGAGATTGGGTCTTCAGTCATTGGTAGAGAAGATATCATCAAAACATGAAATCAGCATGATGAACAAAGAGTACAAGTTAAGCGGCCGGAAAAAGAGACCCTCTCTTATCCCTGCTGCGGTGACTGCTGCATGCATGGCAGGATTGATGATCACTTATAACTATAATGATATCGCC
>JAPLZS010000017.1:0-7935 GCA_026394915.1 Candidatus Woesearchaeota archaeon
CTGGATATATTGAAGACCCAAACATGCTTTATTTTGAGAGGGGATATGGTCTTGAGTATGGCATAACTGACTTGGATTATAAGAAAAAGGGAGCAAATGTAGTCAGTGAAAGAAAAGCCAGAATTCTTGAGGTCATGTGCCAGCCAAAATTCTGTGAAGCAGATATAGGGCATATTGTTGAAGAGCAGACAGTATTTGGGTGGCTTCATCTTGGGCAGGGGAGTAGAGAAGCGAGAGTCTTAAGTGAAAAATCTGTAACTGCAATTGAATGGGAGCTTATGTACATGGGGAAAAAACAGGTGTTCAAAAGAAACAGCAGATTGACAGGAAGAATAGGGGTGCTGCATGCATTTGCTTACGCAGGAAAGATTCCAGAAGAATGCAGGGTGGCAGTCATAGGGAGAGGGGAGGTTAGCAAAGGGGCGATAAAACAACTGACTGATATAAAAGTGAGCGATATAGACGTGTATCACAGCAAAAATATCCATCTTTTAAGGAAGCGCATAAGTGAGTATGATGTCATTGTGCATTGCGCATGCTCTTATGATGTGATAATTCATGAAAACGAACTTGCCAGAATGAAAAGAAATGCCCTCTTTATCCATATGGGTTCTGACAGCATAGAAGGAAAATTTGAGGCCCAGTCCATTTTTTCACCCTTAGATTGGGTAAACAAAGGTAAGAATCCTATGTATTGCATTGATCACGTGCCTACTTTGGCTTTTCAGACAGCAAGCAAGTACATAAGCAGAGATGTTGCTCCTTATATTGATATGTTGATCAAAGGAAAAATGAATAAGACGCTTAGGGACGCAATCGTTATAGATAAGGGCAGGCCAAACCCTGACCGGTTGGAACATGAGATTATATCATTTGGATAGCTTTAAATATTTCTTCGTATATTCTGCTTTCGGTGATCTCATGTCAAAGAAAAGAGAGAGAGTGACAGCAGGAAATAAGGTGAAGAGATACATTCCGCATGACACAAATGGAAGGTGCCCTTTCTGCCACAACACAGTCAAGGCCCTTGAAGAGCACATAAGGAGCAAGCACAAGGGCGCAAAGCTTCCTAAGAAGAGGAAATAAAAAAACAATCATTTCTTTATCATTTCTGTTATCTTTTTCTTGTTAGAGAGGAATCTCTCATACTCCTTGAAATTATCAAATGCCCTCAGGAATACCAGCCTGTGGGCCTTGTCAATAGCATACACTATATGGGTATGATCCTGCAGTGCCCTGAATATGTGATTCCCATCTATAGTCTCCTCAAATTTGTGAAGATGCGTGAAATTCTCATGCCTGCAGTCTGTTATTGAAGTGATATCAAAGCTAGGGAGATCCCTCTCAAAATGGCTTGTCACGATGACTTCCTTTATCAAAGGCCTAAGCTGCTGGTAATGGTCATGGCAGTTTATGCATTTGTCATTATAATCTTTGCATTCCATGAGGCATATAGAACATCCTTATTATTTAAATCTATAGAATTTATAGCACAATCCCAACAATCAGGAACAATAAACCCACAATTATCACTCCATAAGCTATCTTCTCATCAATCGGAGCATTCTTTATTGTGTCAGGAAGGTCTCCGAAGAATTCCTTTAGTGTCTGAGGAAGAGCCTTGAACCATGCAACAATCTTGTCTGTTGGTATTGATATTCCTTTTGCCATTTTATAGTATTTATATGTCCAGATTTAAAAAACTTTTCAATTTAAACATTAACTTTCATGAAATCTTCTGCGCAGATGACATTTGGGAATATCAGGCTTGCATCCTCTTTGATCTGTTGCGTTGTTTTATACCTTTGTGAAAAGTGTGTCAAATACAATTTCTTCACATCTGCATCACTGGCCATGTGAGCTGCTTCCTGCGCAGTGAGATGCCTGTATTTCATCGCCTTCTCCTGAAGGTCATGCGCATAAGCTGATTCGCATATGAGGATATCAGCATTCCTTGCAAGATCTATTGCGGTTGAGCATGGCCTTGTATCCATCACATACGCAACCTTCTTGCCTTTCTCAAGTGTTGTTGCGTCCTCAACATCAATCTTCTTTCCTTTGTACAAGATGGATTCTCCTGCCTGCAGCTTCTTCAGATGCGGTCCTTCCTTAACCCCCATCTTCTCAAGATATGCCATCTTTATCTTTCTCCTGTCTTTCTCGATAAAAGAATATCCAAGACATGGCGTTGTGTGGTCAAGCGGAGCGCATTCTATCATGAAATCATCATTCTCAAAGCATTTCTCGACATCAGAAGGATCCAGCTCATTGACCTTAAGGTCTACTCTTGCCTGGAATATGCATGCTTCCATTATGCTTTTCATGTGGGTCATTGTTCCAGGAGGCCCGAATATCTCTACTTTTGGTGGCGCCTCATCATTGCCCATTGTCTGGAGAAGCCCTATCATGCCGGAAACATGATCTCCATGCCAGTGGCTTATGAGTATCTTTGTGACATTTGACCTTTTGATGCCTGCGATGTTCATCTGCCTCTGGGTCCCTTCACCACAATCAAAAAGGATCCCTTCAGCCTTATAGCTAAGGAAAACAGAGCTTACATTGCGTTCCTTTGTCGGAACCATGCAACTTGTGCCTAAAAATGTTATTTGCATATCAGATGAAAATCAGCAACAATATAAAAAGGTTATGGGATATATTTTCAATATTGCAATTAATTAACACTAACTATTTAAATGAGCATAAAAAACAAGAGGATATGGCAAAGAAGAAAGAAAAGGACATGATGCCAGAGACAAAGGCAGAAACAAGAAAGGATAAGATAGATGCTTACATGCTTGACCAGAGGGTCCTGACAGAGGTATCTGATCCTGCCAGAGAGCTGTTTAACCAGAACTCATATGGAAAGCTCACAGCAGAAGGAAAGGTCCAGCTCTCATTGATAGAGGCATTGTATCTTGCAGAGAAAGGAAGGATATCAATAAAGAATGACAGTGGAAAAGAGATAAAGCTTGATGATTTCATAAAAAAGGCAAAGAGGCTTGAGCCTAATTTCTGGATAAGATACTGCGTTTTCAAAGACATACGGAACAGGGGTTATATCATAAAGACAGCGCTGAAGTTCGGCGCAGATTTTAGGGTGTATGACAGAGGGATAAAACCAGGAGAGGACCATGCAAAGTGGATAATCTATCCTGTGCATGAAAGCTCGACAATAACATGGTATGAGTTTGCTGCAAAGAACAGGGTTGCGCATTCGACAAAGAAAAGGCTTCTGATAGCGATAGTCGATGATGAAGATGATGTGACATATTATGAGATAAAGTGGACAAGGCCATAAGCTCTCAAACAGCTGTTTTCTCCACAACAAAGTATATAAACACTCCAGAAACACTATTTCTCATGAAAGAAGACAAGCATGCAAAGATAATGCAGATAATCAGGATAAGAGGTCCTGTGATGCCTTCCCAGATAAACAAGGAGATCAATGTTGATGTGCTTACAGGCTCTGCAATACTTTCTGAATTGGTCGACAATGGTAAACTGAAGATAAGCAGCATAAAGGTCGGAAATTCTCCATTGTATTATGCGCCTGGACAGGAATCAATGCTCCAGAAATATGCAGATAATCTCAATGGAAAGGACAAGGAAGTGTTTGACATGCTCAAGCAGAGGAAAGTCCTGAGAGACAAGGCGCTTGACACCCTGCCAAGGGTTTCATTGAGGCAGATGAAGGATTTTGCAAAGCCAATAAATGTCAGGATAAACAATGAGGATGTGCTTTTCTGGAAATGGTATCTTATCTCAAATGAGGAAGCTGCACAGATACTCAAGGGCATGATACCTCAGAATCAGATAAACGTCCCCCAAAAAGAAGTGAAGCAGGAAGCGATTGTCCAGAGACTTCAACCTCAGCAGATAACAGGAAAGAGACAAGAGGAAAAAGAGCTGAGATATGAGACAATTGAAAAGCCCAAGACAGAAGAGAGAAAGGAGAAGCAGGAAAGGCTTGAGGTTGCGCAGAAAAAGCCGGCTGAACTGAGAAAATCTGAGAAAACCGAGCAAGGGCCAGTAAAGCTTCCAAAAGAAGAACCCAAGGATAAGTTCTTCAGGAGCATAAAGGATTATTTTGATTCAAACAAGATAGAGATGGTCGATTTCAAGGTGATAAGGAAGGAGTCTGACCTTGAATTCGTTATAAGGATACCCAGCTCAGTGGGATCATTGATGTATTTCTGCAAGGCAAAGAACAAGAAGAGGTTCACAGAAGGAGACCTTAGCTCCGTATTCCTGGAAGGCCAGAGAAAGAACATGCCGATCCTGTTCCTTGTCACAGGAGAGCTTACAAAGAAGGCCAATGATATGCTTGGCGCAGAGTTCAAGAACATGTCTGTGAAGAGGATCTGACCATAAACTATTTAAATGTCTGTTCTGAGTTAGATATTATATACTTTTTAGTTATTTTATTGCATATTATTGTATATTAGAGTGTATTGGAGGGTGAAATAATGAAAAATCAGTATGTATATGCCTTGCTTTTGATCTGTGTCTTGCTGATAGCAGGGTGCGGAAAGATCTCAGAACCTGTCTCTGCAGGCGCTCAGCAGACAGCACCAAGTGCAGCACAGACGCCTGCAGCAACAAGCCAGCCAGTCTCTCTTGAGCTGACTTCAGCAGAATCAGCAAAGGCATTGTCAAGGCTTGATCTTGCAAGCAAATCAGTGATATCAACTCCTTCGATGGTCATGAAAATTGGAGATAATTATGTTTTCGGGATTGGGATTGTCAATGTAATGCCCAAGTCAAATAATTTCAAGGTTGTCCTGCATTTCAAGGAAGCAAAGAGCAATGGATTGGCAACTCTTCTTGAGGGCGTTGATGACAACACTATGCTTGATTGGATTGGAAAAAGCAGACTCAGCATAATAACGCTTGACTCACAGGAAAAGAAGGTCATTCCTCTTGTGGTTGAGGTATTGCCACAGATGGGCCCTGGAAAAAAGACAGAGCCAGGAAGCTATGTCTTTGATGTGGATACCCAATACGAAACATCAATGGGGTCATGGGAGACATATGCTTTGAACACCCTTACTGTAAGAGTCGGATAAATGCATTTTTTCTTTTTCATCTTATTTTTCATGAAAATGGGGACAAAACTGAAGGATATAACAATAAAGAAAGAGATTGAGATAAATGACCTCAAGGGAAAGGTCCTTGTGGTTGATTCTTTCAATGTGATGTACCAGTTCCTCACTACAATAAGGATGGCAGACGGCTCTCCATTGAAGGATTCCAATAACAACGTGACTTCTCATCTGAATGGCCTGTTCAGCAGGTCAATGAACCTAATGCAGAGAGGCATAAGACTGGCTTTCGTGTTTGACGGAAAGGCCCCTGCATTGAAGCAGAGGGAGCGGGAAAGGAGAGCAGAGCTGAAAAAAGAGGCTGCAAAAGAATATGAAATAGCAAAAGAGCGGGAAGACATTGAATCAATGAAGAAGTATGCAGCAAGGACAAGCATCCTCACAAGAGATATGGTAGATGAGGCAAAGAAGCTGATAACTGCAATGGGCATGCCTATAATACAGGCGCCTTCAGAGGGAGAGGCTCAGGCAGCGCACATTGTAAATAATGGAGATGCCTATGCTGAAGTGAGCCAGGATTATGACTGCATGATGTTCGGAGTGCCGAGGCTTGTAAGGAACCTGACTGTGTCTGAGAAAAGAAAGCTTCCTGGAAAATTATCTTATGTTGATGTAAAGCCAGAGCTGATGGATCTTGAAGAGAATCTTAAGAATTTAGGCATAAGCCAGGACCAGCTCATTGCATTGTGCGTATTGATGGGAACAGATTATAATCCAAGCGGAATAAAGGGGATCGGCCCGAAGAATGCACTGAAGCTTGTAAAAGAGTACAATAATGATTTTGACGCAATGTTCAAGAAAGCAGAATGGGAGAAGCATTTTGATTTCAGCTGGAATGAGGTGTTTGACACAATAAAGAATATCCCTGTTTCAGACAATTACGAGATGAACTGGGGCAGGATAGACTGTGACGAACTAAAGACACTGCTTGTAAAGAACCATGATTTCTCAGAGAAAAGAGTGGATGACGCGCTTGAGAAGTTGGGAAAGCTGAATGAGAAGAAATGCCAAAAAGGGCTTGGAGAGTTCTTTGGTTGAAGGGAAGGCAAAGGTGAAAGGTGCAGAATGGATCTGAAAGAATATCTAAGAAAAGACCTCACAGAAGAAGAGCTTGGCCTGCTGAAAGCCTCGTTTGATGTCATAGGCTCTATTGCAATAATAGAGATTCCTAAAGGATTGGAAAAGAAGGAGAAAAAGATTGCAGAAGCCCTTATGATGCTGCAGAGCAATGTGAAGACGGTTGCAAAGAAAGTAGGCATACATAAAGGGACTTTTAGGACGCAAAAGCTCAAAATAATAGCAGGAGAGAAGACAAAAGAGACAGAGACAAAGGAGAACAATGTGAGATTAAGGCTTGATGTAGAGAAGGTGTATTTCTCTCCAAGGCTATCGACAGAAAGGCAGAGGATATATGAGATGGTCAGGAAAGGAGAGAGCGTATTAGTAATGTTCTCTGGCTGCGCGCCTTATGTTTGCGTCATTGCAAAGAATTCTCCTGCAAAAGAAGTTTATGGGATTGAGATAAATCCGATCGGCCACAAATATGGATTGGAGAATATCAGGATAAACAAGCTGACAAATGCTCATCTTTTCCAGGGCGATGTGAAGAAGGTCGTCCCAAAGCTGAAGAAGAAGTTTGACAGGATACTCATGCCATTGCCGAGGTCTGCAGAGGATTTCCTTGAGACGGCATTCAAGGCATCGAAAAAAGGGACAATGATACACTTCTATGATTTTGAGAAAGAAGAAGACCTTCCTGAGAAGGCCTTTGAAAAGGTAGAGAAGGCCTGCAAGAAGGCCAGGAAGAAGCACAGGATACTTTGCTGGAAGAAGTGCGGGCAGTACGGGCCAAGGAGATTCAGGGTTGTGGTGGACTTTAAGATAGATTGATTAGAAAAAAACATTTATAACCCAAATGGTATACTCTTTTGATTATATACAGAACATATATAGATTACTATTAGATAGTGGTTACAAATAGAAAGATTTATATATTGGTTCGTAACTATTATATTATATGGTAAGCGAATCATGGTTTAAACAGTTGGACTCAGTTTTGAGCAATTCTTTTAATAATCTGAAATATGATGTAAGAGAGATCTATAGACTGATTAATGAAATCAAGAACATACTCATAGAAGCAGAGCCAAAGAATGTAAAGGAAAGGGTTGCTGTCATTGAAACCAGCCTTCAGGATCACGTTGCGACGCTGAAAACGCTTGAAGTTGTTGTTGCAGAGCTCAAGACCAGCATTGATGAAATAAAAGATTTTAATAATATAAATAACATAGGCATTGAGGAGATATCAAGGAACATAGGAAGCCTTCTCATAAAAAACCAGAGAAACCTGGAAAAGGTGTCAAAATCTATAGAAATTGTTCTTAAGAATGATTTAGAGAGGAAGAAAGAGACAAGAGAGCTCAGGCAGGCTTTGAAGAACATTGAGAAAGAAGTGAAAAAGAAACTAAAGATGGTGAGGATAACTGCAAAAGCACCAATAAAGCATAGCTATAACACAGAAAGACCAAGGATAACTTCTGCGCAGTTCGAGGCAAAAAGAAAAGGAGACCTGAACAGCGAATGGTTAGAGATCTCAGGAAAAGGAGATATGACCGGATATGTCTTACAGGACAAGAAAAGAAAGCACACTTACAAGTTTCCAAATGCATTTTTGCTTGATGGAGCTGTCAAGATACACACAGGAGAAGGACAGGACACAGAAAAACAGCTTTATTGGGGGAACAAGCTGCCTATATGGAATGACAATTCTGATGTTGCTGCAATAAAGAACAGAAAAGGAGTTATTGTGAGCAAAGCAAGATCAGAAAGAGTG
>JAPLZS010000017.1:7968-17591 GCA_026394915.1 Candidatus Woesearchaeota archaeon
TATCAAGGGGAATGACAGCGTTAACATAACATCTGTACAGTTCGAGAATCCTGGTGCAGACAGGAATCCTAATGGAGAATGGGTTGAGATAAGCGGAACAGGAAAAATGAGCGGATGGACGCTTGAAGACATGGAAAGAAAGCACATTTATATATTCCCAGCAGGGTTTGTACTCAATGGAAAAGTCAGGGTGTATTCTGGAAAAGGGCAGGACACTGAGACAAAACTATTCTGGGGAAAATCAACCACTGTATGGAATGATGATTATGATGTATGCACACTTAGGCATAAGGATGGTGATGTAATGAGCCAGGCTGAGTCAAAGCAAGTGCATAATTTTGAGATTCTGAAATAAAAAATAGGAAAACATTTAAAATACCATATTCTTTTCATATGATTGTATAAATCAAGAGATTATATGATCCAAGAGCACAAACACAGCGATGATTAAGTGAACACCAGCCGAGCGAAAGCAATGAAGTACGGATGTAACTGCTGAGCTGTGTGCAAATCTTGGAAAGAAATCTTGTCATTATTGTAATTGTCAATTAAGATATAATAAAAATAAGAATGTTAAATATTCATCCGAACATCCTCATGAAATCATTTCCTTCCTGCTCCTCTCTTTCCTTGACTTTCTTTATGGCCTGGATGAAGTCTTTCGGAGTTATCGCTGTCCTGTTTGACCTTATCGCAAAGTAGCCTGCCTCTGTGCACACTGCCTTTATCTCTGCCCCTGAGAACCCTTCCATGTCCTTGAATATCCTTGTTATATTCATCTTCCTGTCAAGCTTCATGTCCTTTGTATGTATCTTGAATATCTGAGGTATCCCCTCTTTGGAAGGTATAGGCACATAGATCATCCTGTCAAGCCTTCCTGGCCTTGTAATTGCAGGATCAAGTATGTCTTTCCTGTTCGTGCATCCTATCACTTTAACATCACCAAGGCTCTTGAAGCCGTCGATCTCAGCAAGGAGCTGCATGAATGTCCTCTGGACTTCCCTTTCCCCTGATGTCCCTACCTCAATCCTTGTAGCTGCGATTGCATCTATCTCATCTATGAATATTATTGCCGGAGCATTCTCTCTTGCAAGCTGGAATACCTCCTTGACAAGCTTTGCGCCTTCTCCTATGAATTTCTGCACAAGCTCTGATCCCACAATCTCTATGAATGTTGAATTTGTGGATGAAGCGACTGCTTTTGCCAGCAGGGTCTTTCCTGTCCCTGGAGCTCCGTAAAGAAGCACTCCTTTTGGAGGAGATATCCCCACTTTCCTGAAAAGCTCGGGTTTCTTGAGAGGAAGCTCTATCACTTCCCTTATCTCCTCTTCCTGCTTTGACAGTCCGCCCACATCAGACCATTTGACAGTTGGCTTCTCTATTATCACGAATTTCTCAACGCTGAATTTCTTCCTTGAGTCTATCTTCTTGACAACTGTGAGATTCTTCTGTTCAATCAAAACAGAATCGCCTGGCCTTATGTCCTTGCATTCTGAAAGTATCTCGACAAAGAACTCATTGCCATTAGGAAGCCTCAATACTGCATTCTCGCCTATTATCTGCCTTACCTCTGCCACAAGAAGAGGAGTTTTCTGCAGCCTGTTAAGCTCTAATTTGAGGTGCTCAACAGTCTCTTTCAACAGCCTGTTCTCTTCTTCTGTGCTATTGATATCGACAGTATAATGCGAGATCACTTTCTCAAGCTGTTTCTTGCCTTCTGCTTCCATCATATGCTGTTTTTTTGGTTCATTTATAATTTTTGCGGTTTAACTTACGTTCAAAAGCAACAAAAATGCTATGCATTTTTGAGGTTCTGAAAGCCTTCGGCTTTCATAACATTTAAATACCTCATATAATTAGTATTATACATGGTCGATCCAAGGATAAAAAAGCTGGCCGATATATTTGTAAATTATTCCCTTAAGATAAAGAAAGGGGACACTGTTGAGATAAGCTGCGGCCAAGAGGCCCAGGCGCTTGTTCTTGAGATTTCAAAGCTTGTATTGCAGAAAGGGGCAATACCATTGATAAGGTCAGGCATGCCTGGCTTTGCAAGCATCTATTACAAATATGCTTCTGAAGATATACTCAAGAAATTTCCGAAGATAGGGATGTATGAAGCAAAGAACTGCGATGCATGGATAACAATAGGGACAGAGTACAACACAAGAGAGCTTTCTGATGTTGATCCAAAGAAGATGGCTATAAGAGGGAAGGTCACAAGGAAGATATCGGATTATATCGTCAATAAGGATAATTGGGTCTTGTTTGAGTTCCCTACAAATGCCCTTGCGCAGGATGCAGAGATGTCATTGGAAGATTTCGAGGATTTTGTCTACGGCGCATGCGTTATTGACTGGCAGAAGGAATCAGACAGGCAGCAGAAGCTTATGGAGCTTGTGGACAGGACAGAAAGAGTAAGGATAAAGCATGATGACACTGACCTCACATTCTCGATCAAAGGCAAGAAAGCGGTAAAATGCTGCGGAAACAGGAACATGCCTGACGGCGAGGTATTCACAGAGCCAGTAAAGCATTCTGTCAATGGCTACATCAGGTATTCTTTCCCGGCGATAAAAGGTGGAAGAGAGGTTGACGGCATAAGGCTTGAGTTCAAGGATGGAAAAGTGGTAAAGGCTACTGCAGAGAAGAACGAGGAATACCTCAGGACAATGATAAAGGTTGATGAAGGCGCAAGCTATATCGGAGAGTTCGGCATCGGAGTCAACTATAACATAAAGAAGTTCGTGAAGCAGATATTGTTTGACGAGAAGATAGGCGGCTCTGTGCACTTCGCTCTCGGAAGGGCCTACAAGGAGACTGGCGGAGAGAACAAGTCATCCATACACTGGGACATGATAAAGGACCTCAGGAACGGCGGAAAGGTATATTTTGACGATAAGATAGTCATGGAAAACGGAAAGTGGAAGATATATTCCTGAGGAATAGATAAATGTATATCCCGATAATACTCGGAACTGCAAGAGAGGGAAGGCAGTCAGAGAAAGCAGCGAACTATGTTCTTGGAGAAGTTCGAAAAAATAAAGATATAGAGACAGAGCTCATCGATGTTAGGGATTTCCTGACAAAAAGGACAGACAACACAAGAAGACTTCCAGAAGCGAAGAAGCTCTCATCAAAGATATCAAAGGCAGACGGCATAATAATTGTCAGCCCCGAGTATAATCATGGATACCCTGGAGAATTAAAAATCATGCTTGATCTTATTTATGAGGATTTCCACAAGAAGCCTGTTGCTTTCTGCGGAGTGTCTGCAGGAGGCCTTGGCGGAGCTAGGATGATCGAGCAGCTCAGGCAGGTCGTGATAGAATTACACATGGTTCCGATAAGAGAAGCAGTGTATTTCTCGAATATAAAGTCATTGTTTGATGAGAAAGGACAGATAACAGATCAGTCTTATTCAAAAAGGATGGGCGTTATGCTTGACGAGCTCCTTTGGTATGCAAAGGCGCTTAAGAAAGCGGGATGATCCTATAACCCTATGAACTTATTCTTAGAAAATATTTGTTTTTGATGCATAAAAGACAAGAATTGAAAAGAAAAAAAGAAAAAAGGAGATATTTATCTCCTTGCCATCTTTGCCATTGCGACGTCGCCGTCTTTATCGATGAAATAAAGGAATCCTTCTTTCCTCTTTATTCCGCATTTGACTACAACTTCCTGCTTCTGCTTTCCGGTCTTTCTTCCCTTGACCATCCTTGCTCTTGCTACGTTTCCCTTCTTGTCAAGGAAATAAAGCCAGCCCTTATCTTTCTTAATTCCTGTTCTCTCGACTTTTGTTGCCATTCAATCACCCTTTTGTATTTTATATTTTTTATTATCTACTCTCCTAAAATACGAGGGGGTTAATAAAGCTTTTGCTATTTTATGGCTTTTTTACGTGGAGAAAGCGATTTTTTACCCTCGTATAAATTTTAAAGAATAATTACCTGAGAGTCATGATTCAGTCAGAATATCCTCAGCTTTTTGCTGATTCTCGTCAGTAAAACAGGCCTTTTCTCCATAAGCACAGTGTCCTCTATCCTTATCCCGAACCTGTTGTAGAAATAAATGCCGGGCTCTACTGTAAAGACAGCCCCTTCCTCAATCCTGCTCTTTGACTTCATCCTGAGGTCAGGCAGCTCATGTATCTCAACGCCAACGCCATGGCCAAGCCCATGGGTGAAATTCTTTGCATATTGGCCAAGCTCCTTCAAGGAATGATCATATGCTCTTGTACACCTCTGGCCTGGCTTTATGGATCTGATCATGTTATCCTGCGCAGTCAGCATGAACTGATATATCTCCTTGTCTTTTTCAGACGGTTTTCCTATGTAGACTGTCCTTGTGGTGTCTGAGCAGTATCCCTGATATTTTACCCCAAAATCAATTATGCAGAAACCTTTTTTCAGTTTATAGTCCTTTGGAGTGTGATGTGGCTCTGCTGATCCTGAGCCAGAAGCTACAATGGGGGGAAATGAGAGCTCACAGCCATCCCTTATTGTCTCGATGTAAAGAAAGCCTGATACGTCTTTTTCTGTATCAAAATTCCTGAAGTTCCTGAAGCACTTGCTGCATGCTTTTCTCAGGATACCTATCTCTTTCTTGGTTTTCACAGACCTGATGTTCCTCACTAAAGCAGAGACATCTACAAATCTCTTTCCTTTGATCTCTTTTCTCAATGACTTGATCATTGAAAGTGTTATTGCATTGAAATCAAGGCCTATATATTTTCCTTTTATGTATTTCCTCAGGACTTCCCAGAAATTCTTCCTGTAAACCTTCACCTGCACTCCCTTTACTGTCCTCCTTGCTCTCTGCAATTCCATCTCCGGCACAAGGAGTATCTCCCTGTCTTTCAGGAGAATCAGGCAGCCATAGCCATCATAATGGGTAAGATAAAAGAAATTGGGATCTATATTCATAGAAAGGTTAAAGAACAATGCGCAATGGAGCTTTTTCTTCTTTACATAGTGCTGAAGCTCTTTTCTCTTCTGCTTCATCTTTGCCTCATCTTGTCACTTCAAAGCTCTTTACCTGATCAAGAAGCTCTTTTGCTTTCCTGTTCTTCTCGAAATGCTCCCTCACTGGCCTTATCATCCTGTCGATGTAGACTGCAGTTGACTGCTTGAGGTCCATTGGATGGACTTCTCCTTTTACAAATGCATTTTCAAGCTCAGCATAACTTTTGAATGAAACATCCCCTCCGAATTTCACAGGCCTCTCTATCTTGAACTCATTGAATCTCTCGAAGACAAGGTATCTGCAATACTCAAGTACAGGATTTTCATACGCTTCTTTCTCCTGGCAGTATGCTTTTGAGATCTTTCTCTTGATGTCCTCTTCGCTGTCTGTCATGAATATCGCTGTGTCTGGCCTTGATTTTGACATCTTCATATCAATTGCCCTCTCAGCAGCATCCTTGCTTCCTGGCGGGGGCTTTCCAAGGCCCATGAGCATGTGATGGGATACAACAACCGGCTTCCAGAATCCAAAAGAAGGCCCGACTTCTCTTGCAAGCATGTTAACCTTTCTTTGATCCATGCCAAGCTGGCAGATGTCTGCCTTAAGATAAAATATGTCTGCGCATTGCATCATAGGGTACAGTATCTGAGAGCCCTGCTGGGCATCTGACTCTGTCCTTCCCATTATCTGTGAGCACCTTAGCAGCCTCTTCACTGTTGTATTCCTCGCAACCTGCATGACAATCTTCCAGTAATCATCTCCCTTGACAGAATCGCTTGTCCATAAGAACTCGACATTATCCATATCCATTCCGCAGGCCTTCCACACCTCAATCTGATATTTCCCGACTGTCTGGATCTTATCCAGGTCTCCGCCTATCTTGTTATTGGCCCAGCCGAACCAATCAGCGACCCACATCTTGAAATGACAGCCTGACTTTGTCATCTTGTTGACATTTATCGCCCTCATTATTCCCTGGGCAATGTGAAGATGGCCAGAAGGCTCAAATCCGTCATAAGCGATCGGCTTTTTCTTCTCCTCAAGAAGCTTCTTGAGGTCTTGTTCTGTGATTATCTCTTCGCCGACCTGCTTTACCAGGTTCATTCTTGTTTCGATGTCCATAACCCCTGTATTTGACACCCCTATTTAAATATTTTATCCACATGATATCCACTGGACACATGGACAGATGCGCTGCAAAGATATTTAAACAATGCGTAAATCTCAAATTGCATGCTAAGCGTCTCTATGCTTTCCGGATACCTGTATTGCAAGAGGAAATTATACTTGCAATATGTCCTTCATCTTGCAGAGCCAAAAAAAGAGTCACTTGTCCTGGGCACAATACGGCACAAGATATTCGAGGAGATAAACAATGCAGAGGAGAAGATTGTCAGGGCAATCACAAAAGAGGATGATCATGAAAAGATAGTTTCAAGATACAAGGAAGAATATCTTGAGATTGTAGAGAAGACTATAAAAAAGAAAAAGAAAGACATTGCGAAATTAAATATCCCTGAGAGTGATGTTCTTGATAGTGTCAAGGATTCTGTCATGAATGAAGCAGAGGAAAGGGCAGGGAATGTCCATGATTTTGTGCAGAAAAATAAAAATATGATCTTCGGAGAGGAATTGTGGGAGAAACTCACCCCAAAGATACTTTCTGAGTTCTGCATATCCTCAGAGAGCCTTGGCCTTAGAGGGATAATAGACAAGGTAGAGATTTATGATAATATCATTGTGCCTGTTGAGCTGAAGACAGGGAAATGCCCTGAGGAGGGGGGATGGCCATCCCATGAGCTCCAGCTCCATGCTTATATGGCCCTGCTCAGCGGAAAGCAGAGATCAGTGAAAGAAGGAAAGCTGGTATATCTTGATGCAGGCAAGGTCATAAGGCTTCCGAACAACCCATTTGTCGAGGTGAGGTCAACTCCAATAAATGCGCTGCCTGCGGCCTTAAAAACCAGTGCTATGACAATGAATTCATAAAGGAAAGGCAAAATAGGGCATTACACTGCTGAATTCAACAAAAAAAACAAAAGATTTAAATATAAATTAAGTAACCTTATAAAGTAGTATCAATATAATATCAATATTTATAAAAATAGGTGTTTGGTGATATAATGGCAGAAGATGATAAGAGATTTGCAAAAGAGCTGATAGGGAAGACAATAGTGAGCAAGTCAGGAAAGCGCTTCGGCGAGCTCGGGGACATAATCTTTGAGACAAAGAGCGGTGAGCTGATACACATGATCCTTTCAAATCCGACTCCGTATGCACTTAAATTGGACATGGAGAAAGACAAGGAAGGCAATATCCTCATACCATTCTCTGCAGTCATAGCTGTTGGAGATTTCATGGTCATAGCAGAAGAGGATATAATCTGATTTTTCTTAATTATCTGTTTTTATTTATTATCAGATTTCATTGTTTATGGTCATACATGGCCATTTTTCTATCAGTTAATTTTTTATAGTTGACCAGTTTCTTTTACGTCAATGGAGAGCAAGGAATTTGCGATATGGACTGAGAAATACAGGCCCCATAGTTTCTCTGATGTAAAGGGCCAGAAAGATGTAGTTAGCAGGGTAGAGGCAATGGTGAAATCAAAGAACATGCCGCATCTGCTTTTTGCAGGCTCTCCTGGCACAGGGAAGACAAGCCTCTCATTGGTCATCGCAAGACAGCTCTTCAAGGACAGTTGGCACCAGAACTTCCTGGAATTGAATGCAAGCGATGAGAGAGGGATAGATGTAGTGAGTCACAAAGTAAAAGACTTTGCAAGGACAAGGGCGAGAGAATTATACCCAGACATGCAGGTTCATACTCTCTGCAAACTATTCATCAAAGATAATCGACCCGATACAGTCAAGATGCGCTGTCTTCAGGTTCAAGCCTTTGGAGAAAAAAGAAGTTTTCCGCATAATAGACGGCATTGCAAAGGAAGAAGGAATTGATCTTGATGAGCAGGCAAAAGAGGCTTTATTTTTGATATCAGAAGGCGACTGCAGGAAGCTTGAGAATATCATGCAGAGCTGCGCTGTTATTTCAAAGAAGATAGATGAGGAGCTTATATTCTCTATGGCTTCGTTCGCAAAGCCAAAAGAACTCAAGGATGTCCTGGAGCTTGCTATAAAAAACAGGTTCATTGACGCAAGGAACAAGCTGCTTGATATCATGCTGAGGTACGGCCTGAGCGGAACAGACCTCATAAAGCAGATCCAGAAAGAGATAATCGAACTTGAGATAGAGGGAAGGAAAAAGATGGAGCTCATAACTGCGTGCGGAGAGGCAGAGTTCAGGATGACAGAAGGCTCTGATGAGTATGTCCAGCTCGAGGCATTGCTGAGCAAGTTTGTATTGGTCGGTTCTGATAAATAGATTTAAAAGAAGAGATTAAGACAATAAAAATAAAAGAGATAATTAAAATAATAAAAAAATAAATGAGTTCAGTCCTTCTTCTTTATCCTTATGCTCTGCTCGATGAGGCCTTTGTAATCATAGCTTACAGTGAGATCAAACTGCTTTGTGTACATTGTGCCTTCTGTCATGGGCGTCTTCTGCTTGCATCTTATTGTGCCTTTTCCGTCAATAAGCCTTCCGCCATTCTCCTCTCCTCCAAGCCTGCACTCCCATGCAGATGGATTTGAGGTATCATCAACAGAGAATGCAATCTGGCCGTATCTTGTGTCAAACTCAACACCTGGCTTTGTGACCTCTCCACCCCCTACATTGCTCACATCAAATTCAACTGCAATGAGGTTTGATCCTGCTCTTGTCTCCCTTGCTGCTGTGACTTGCACTGGAGCTCCTGACGCAAAGGCTGGTTTGACCTCCTCTATTGTGCACACTGTCTTGTCCTTGAGGTCGGTTGAGAAGCACATCTTAGGCACTGCGACATGAGTCTTGTAAGGATACTGATATGACACAAAAACTGTCACATCATAATATGATCCGCTCATTGGTATCTTGTATTTTGCATCGCCGAAATCAACTGTCTCTTCTCCTCCCTGAGGATTTGAGTCAGATATCCTGTCAAGAACATTTGAGTTTGTCTTCTCAAATGCGATGCCATCGTAATCATTCGGGGATATGCCTTTCAGCTTTATCTTAACGGCAGATGCTGCAATGTCATCTTCTCCATTGTTCTTCAATGTGATTTCAACTGGGAATGTCTCATCTTCAAAGATTGTAGCTATTCCATTCTCGACAACACCCAAAGGCTCGAATGTCACCATAAGGCCCTGTGAACCTCCTTTATAGGGTGATACGGCGTTTGTCTTATCACTGCCTCCAGCGCAGCCGACCATGGCTGCCATTGCAAATATAAGCAATATTACGATTGTTTTCTTCATTTTAAACCTCCTTGCGTTTGCTTTATTTTAATCAAATTTAATAATTTTTATCTTTAATATTCTTTTCCAGGCACCCTATAGATGTTTGTTGTTCCCTGGATTGAAGATCTGTAGCCATAGAATAGCTCTATGTTGAGGACTGTCTGGTATGCCTCATTTCCAAGGCTTCCTTCATAAGAGCATATCGATATTCCGCTGCCGCTCACAAGCTGGATAATCTCTGGATCACATACCAGCTGCTTATTGCTGAACTTTGCGTTTATGGTCACCTTATCTATATCTGTTCTCTTGAGCCTTATATGG
>JAPLZS010000214.1:0-6621 GCA_026394915.1 Candidatus Woesearchaeota archaeon
AGAATTCTTTTTTGAGATATATAACATAACCGCTTACATCCCCCACCTAGAAGGTGGGCCGCAAGTGCTACGCACTTGCTGGATTTACGCTAGTGATATTCAATTTCTGATAGTTCAAAATCTTCAAAGACAGAATCAACTCCTGCATGGATCTCTTCTTCCCTTATCTGCTCGATGTTTGACTTTGTAGCTGGATTAGGCGGCACAAGCCTGCAACAGCCAGGGGGCTCTATGGATATCTCATAAGTTCCCAGCTTCTTTGCGATATTGACTATATCCTGCTTGTCATAGCAGAGCAGAGGCCTAAGCACAATCAGCTTTGTCGCCCTGTCATTCACAGTCATGTTGTCAAGCGTCTGGGAAGCAACCTGGCCGAGATTCTCTCCTGTTATTATGAACCTTGCGCTTTCTTTATCAGCAACCCTCTCTGCTGTGCGGAACATCATCCTCCTGCAGATTATGCATGTGAATCTCCTGTTTATCTTTGAGACAATGTCAGACATAGAAAGCCCGTGCCTTGCAACATAGAGCTTCTTTATCCCTACAATCCTGCAGAGCCTCTTTGTCTTTGAGATCTGCCTTGCATCTGTGAACGGCCTGNNNNGTTGTCCATGTGCAACCCTATCACTTCAAGCCCTTTCTCCTTCATCATCCATGCAGCAACAGGACTGTCTATCCCTGAGCTGATCAATGCAATTGCTTTTGCTTTCATATCCTGCAAAGAGACTGCAAGGATTAATAAGCGTTTGGTTTTTGGGATTTCTGAGCTGGAATAAGAGAAGAAACCAATGAAACCAAAAACCATAAAATATATAAACCATCCTCTTAATGAAAAATATATAATGAAAATCAGAGGCTCATCTGCTGACGCAGACTCGCACTCGATTTTCAGTCTTTTCAAAGCCTCAAACGCTGCTTACGAGCAGCGGTTTTCGGCTTGTGAAAATAATATATAGATGGTATATAGATAAGTGAGGGGTGTGATATGGAACATAATGAACATAAGCCGATAGGGCATAAGATAGAACATAAGACAGAGCATAGGCCTATGCAGCCGATGCATCAGAAAAAGAAGTTCTACAATGATTATTGGAAAATGGGCGCTGTGATACTCGCAGTATTGCTTGTCATCGCAATATTCACAAAAGGAAGCTTCTTCATGGAGAAAAAGCTTTCAAAGGATGATGTGAAGAAAGTCACAGAAGATTATGTGAACAAGCTGACACAGGGCCAGGCAACAGCGAAAGTCACAGATGTGACAGAGAGATGATCTGGCGCATCATGGGCACGGAGAACGGCCTCTACAAGCTCAAGCTTGATGTCGGCGGAAAAGCGTATGATTCATATGTCACAAAGGACGGAAAGCTCCTGTTCCCGCAGGCAATTGACATGAGCGTTGATCTGAATGCGGCAGCGCAGCCAGCTGCTAATGCCAATGCAGCAGCTCCTGCAGCAAATGTCCCGAAGACAGACAAACCTGCAGTCGAGCTTTTCGTGATGTCATACTGCCCATACGGAACCCAGGCAGAGAAAGGGATGCTTCCTGCTGTAAGGGCTCTTGGAAGCAAGGTTGACTTCAAGGTGAGATTTGTCTATTATTCAATGCACGGGCAGAAAGAGATCACAGAGAACCTGAACCAGTACTGCATACAGAAAGAGCAGGCTGACAAGTTCAACAGCTATCTCGCATGCTTCCTGAATGCAAGCGACGGAACAGCATGCCTTGCAGCAGCAAAAATTGACACTGCCAAACTCAGCGCATGCACTGCAGCAGCTGACACGCAGTTTGCTGTGACAGCAAATTTCAATGATAAGTCCAAGTGGCTCAGCGGAAATTACCCATTGTTCAGCGTGGATTCTGCATTGAACACGAAGTATAGTGTTGGCGGAAGCCCCACTCTGATCATAAATGGAGTGGAATCAAGCGCAGGCAGGGATTCTGCAAGCTACCTGAAGGCGATGCCTTTAAGACACAGCCTTCAGAGTGCAATACGCAGCTCAGCAGCGCAAGCCCAGGCCCAGGATTCGGCTATGGAACAACTGCAGCTGCAACATCAGCAGGATGCGGAGTCTGAGCAGCTGATTGATTTTTATTTTTTTATTTTTTTATTATATTCATTTTAATATGTTCATTTCCATTATTTTTATCTTTTCAACATGAAAAAAGAGAAAACAGTAAAAGTTTCTTTTTCCAGGCAGTTATCACGCTCTTTCTATGCGATGAAAGGATCCGGATTAAGCATTGTGATCCCTGTGCTGTTTGATCTGATATTCATATTCCTGTATGGGTCGATAATGGGCTATTTCAGCAGTTATATAATCAGCAACCTGTACTCATTTGGATCAGCAATACTTCAGTCAAATGACATCACAGGAACTCCTATGATGGGCAATGTGATGGGTGCGCTGCTGTTGATGTTCCTGCTGCTTTTCATTGTCTATGCATTGTTTGAAGGCGCAAGCTGGAGGATGAGCAGGATATTTGCGACAAAGGAGAAGATAAGCTATGCTGGTTATCTAAAGGGATTCACGCTTGCAAACCTTGTATGGTTCATTCCTTACCTGATCTACAAAGCATTGTCATTCCTTGTTGCATTCAAATTCAAGTATGGTGATGCAAGCCAGACCGCACAGGCAGGAATCATGCAGAACATCCCATTGCTGATATCCACAGCCCTTGTCAGCTTGTTCTTGCTGATATTGGCATATTTCTCATCTGTGTCCTATCCCTTGATCGGAAAAAGCAGGACAATGAAGGCAATAAAAGATTCATTTGTGATTGGATATAGAAATTTCATGTACATTGCGCCAAGGATGATCTTTGCGATTGCCCTTTTCCTGATAGCCAACATGGCTGTTGTTCTGACAAGCAGGATAAGCATGGCGTTGATGATAGTCCTTGGAGTGCTGATACTGCTGCCAATGATGACCTGGGCAAGAATTTATCTACATATGATAATGCAGGATCTGGAATAGTTGTGAGCTGTTTGGATAGGCAAAATTTATATATTTCTTTGTATTACTAAGGCCCATGCTGCCTCAAAAAAAGAAGTTCAATATGTTCACAGCAGAGGAGACAGAGAAGTTTGTCAACTCAATGGTCGAGAGCTCCAAGAAGTCATATGACACTGCAAAGCCTAATGAGTGCAAAGAGGATCCTGCTGATATCGAGAAGCTGACAAAGAGGATCAAAGACAGGCTGCAGAGAAGCTGAATTGTTCTGATTAGTATATTCCCTATGGTTAAATCAGGGTAATGCAAAGTCTACGGAGCATAGTTCTTGATATAAGTTAATATTTCTGTAAGTTTTCTCCATTTCCGATATCATTCAGGCTCTCAGCTTATTTTTTAGCTATTTTCCAGAGCAATTCAAAATATTGCTTAAATGAGTGGGCAACCTCCTTTGAATTTATTGTAAAGATTATTATTTCAGGTTCGTACACTACAATGGCGATGTGATCATTTATTATTTCTATTGAAGCAGGAGTAACATATTCTTTTGACATTAAAGCCACTTTTGTTAAAGGCTGTTTTTCTCTTATTTTTATTAAGCTTGTAGCGTCTTGATTATAAATTAACCTCATATATATTCCTTTTCTTGCTCTTCTTTTATTAAATTCCTCAAAATAACCGCCAAAGATTTCTGCATGTTTAGGGGCGCCAAGAATTAGCCACTCGTCTCCTTTTCTCATTTCTTTCAGCCAATTTTCCCATAATGCTTTGGCACCTTTGGCTCCCTCGTAAATATTAGATTCTATTTTTTTCTTAGTACCCTTATATATATCTTCTAATAAAGGAACTTGTTTTTTAATTTCATCCAATTGCTTCTTTTTTTCTTCTATTAAATCCCCTAAAGCTGCTGGATTTACTGCTTCAAAGTATTTTATATTCGCCTTGATTGCATGGCTGACTAAACCTTTTTTTGATAGATTTTCTAATGCTTTGTACACAGAAACCCTATTTAATTCGGTTTCTTTAGCTATTTTTCCTGCTGAAGTTGAACCCAAGTTTAGTAATGCTAGATATACTTTTGACTCACTTTCCAATAATCCTAATTTTTGTAATTGTTCTTTTTGCATGATATCTCAAAGATTCTGTTCTATTTAAATCTTTCTATTGTTGTATATCAGTAATCAACAAAGATTTAAATAAAGCCTAAGTAATTACTACTAATAGATTAATATAAAATAATTTAGGAAGTGAAGAATGAAAAAGTGGATTATAGTAGCACTAAGCCTTGCGAGCCTAATGGGCTGTAAACCCAATTATTTACCAGGGATTAAACAAGATACAACTATATTTAGAGGAAGCTGTGCAGAAAGAATAGTTGTATATGATAATGATCCTGGCTCAAATCAACCGCTTCTAAAGCTGATTGATGAATATTGCAGAGATGGGGGGTATGGTTCTCTTGATAGAGCTTACTCTGTTGACAGGGACGGAGACAGAGAATCTGATATGATAGATTTTAAGATGGCTAAGAGATGGTATGATAGAATAAATAGATAAATGAAAATAAAATCAGTAAAATATTAATACCCTGCAGCATATTCTCTGTATATGAAAGGACTGGTATTGGTTTCAGAGCCAAGGGCGGCAAAAAGGCTCAGGGGAAAGAATTGGAAGGGCAATCAGGCAGAGATAGTCAGCCTTAATGATGCCTCATCAGGCGCTCTCAGGAAGAATGGGATAAGCTTCAAGACAATAAATGATTTTATCTCTGATAAAGAGGCAAGGGAGATAAACCATGACTCCATATTCTGGCTCAGGGATTGGTCAGAAAAGAGCGGAATAAAGAAAATAACCTACAAGAACATCTCATTGTGGTGGTTCTTTGATTTCTGGCTCTATCACAGCTTCTTCAAGTGGGACATGATGAAGAACATTGCATGGTATGTGAGCTCAATAAACAGGATAATCCAGAAGACAAAGCCAGACAAGGTGATTGTGTTCGGAGACAGCGTAGTCACAGGCATCACAAGGCAGATAAGGCCTGATGCAAAGGCAGTCACATACAGGAAATTCAATATCAAGAGCCCAAGGATTGTTGACATCGGCGTCAACATGAAGCACTGCATAAGGAAATGCGCTGCAAGAATCATCTACAGGGATTACAGGCCGGAGAAAAGGGATGTGATGTTCGCCTCTTATGCATCATGGTTCAGGCCATGCATCAAAGAATATGGAAAGACGGAAAAAGAAGATGTAATACTCGGCTATCTGCAAAGAAGGTCAGCAGAGAGATACAGGTACAATGTCCTTGCGACTGACATTGATTTCACCACAAAGCTCGGGATAAGAGTCATGAAAGAGAAGAGAGACAAGCGATCAAAATACACTGATGTTCCATTTGAATATTATTTCACAAGAAAGACAGATGGCTATGCAAGACTATTGTCAAAAGATGTGATGAAGCAATGGAAAAAGTTTGATGACAGAGGAAAGAATGAAGCGTTCAGGAAAAGCCTTGTGTATGAAGGGGTGAATATCTATGATTATGTGAAGCCATTGCTTGATTTTGTTTTCAGGAAAAGAATCTGCTCTGCAATAAGATATATCGAGACTGCGATAGACATGCTTGACAAGGAGAAACCAAGGCTTTTGCTTGTTGCTGACGAGACTGCATTGTTCGGAAGATGCCTCATCTCAGCAGCAAAGACAAAAGGCATTCCAGTCATAGCTGTCCAGCATGGTTATATAACTCCCAATTCATTCGAGTACATGCATGCAAAGGGGGAGATAAGCAGGGATCTCAGCATAGAAAAGCCATTCTGCCCAGTGGCAGACAGGATAGTTGTTTACGGACCCTACACAAAGGATATTCTTGTAAGATCAGGCAATTATCCAGAGCATAGTGTTGTTGTGACAGGCCAGCCAAGATATGACTGCCTGGCAAACAAGAAGGCATTCAGCAGGGAAAAGGTGTTTGATGATTTTGGCCTTGACAAGAAAAAGAAGCTGATATTGTGGACAACGCAGGATATCCCTGGCCAGATTGAGATTGTCTTCAATGCGGTTAAAAATATAAAAAATGCGCAGCTGCTTGTAAAGGTGCATCCAAGAGAGGTTGCTGGCGCTGACCTATACCATAAAAAAGCAAAGGAATCTGGAATGAAGATATGGGCGGTCAAGGAAGCAAATGCCCTAGAGCTCATAAACGCCTGCGATGTGATGATCACAATGCATTCCACAACAGGCCTTGAGGCAATAATGATGAACAAGCCGGTTGTTGTGCTGAATATGTCAGGAAAGCCGGATATAGTCCCTTATGCGCAGGAAGGGGCTGCCATCGGAGTGTACAAGGCAGATCATCTTGAGCCTGCAATAAGGAATGCGCTTTTTGACAGCAAGAAAAGGGCAGCCCTTTTGAAGGAAAGCAAAGCCTATTCATTCAGGCATGCATATAAGATGGATGGTAATGCTACTGAAAGGGTGCTGAAGGTTATTGGAAGCATGATAAAGTGAATAAAGGCATAAAAATAGTTAAAATTGAATTTAAGTCTTAAAATTTAAGATTTAGTTTCAATTTAGTCTTAAATTTTCGAAATATTTAAATACTAGCTATGCATTTTTAAGATAATGGCAAAAAGAAGCAAGAAAGCATATCAATTGGATAAATAA
>JAPLZS010000214.1:6693-8790 GCA_026394915.1 Candidatus Woesearchaeota archaeon
CAGAAAAACTGCAGGATGTCCCTGACAGAGATATCCCGCACTGTCGGTTTGTCTGTGGATTCAGTGAAAAAAAGAATCAAAAGAATGATTGAGAATAACATATTCCATCCAAGGATACAGCTCAGGCCGAGACATTTTGGATTCAGCAACATAGTTGAGGTCAAGCTGAGGCTGCATAACTACACAAATGAGGACATAACTGAATTCATAAAATATCTGAAAGAATGCCCCTATGTCGCTGAAGTGATCTCATTGTCAGGCGAATGGGATTTCACGCTGATCATAATAGCCAAAGACTCAGAGCATCTGAACAGGATAAGCCTTTCCATAAGGGAGAAATTCAACAAGATGATAAACAGCTGGTCAGAATCATTAAGCGTCCGTGTCTACAAGTTTGAGGTTTATGACATGGTCAAACTGATGGATTGCTCCGGCAATGTTAAAAAATGACTCATGCTTGTCTTCATAAGATGATTAAGACATAAGATGATCAAGATGAGATTAAAATGATTTTAGAATGCGATGAGGTGCAATAAAAAAATGAAGCCTTTCAATTTCAAGATAAAGACAGACGTAATCTTCGGTCCAGGAAGGACGGCAGAGCTGGCTGAAATACTGAAGAAAGAGAGATTCAATGCAATAGCTGTGATAATCGACAAGGGAGTCAAGGACAATCCTGACTTGAAGAGCGCATTTGATCATGTCAAAGAACAGGGCATGAATCTGGATGTCTTCATCAATGAGGTTGCTGAACCGGACTATGATTTCCTGGATGAATTCAAGAAAAATTTTCTTGGCAAGGATTACGACTGCATCATAGGCATTGGCGGCGGAAGCACAATTGACCTGGCAAAGGGAATAGCAACACTGATTAAGAATGACGGGCCTGCCATAAGCTATCGCGGCTTCCCTGATCTCAGGAATATGCCCCTGCCTGTGATTGCGATACCTACGACAGCAGGCACAGGGAGCGAGGTGACATACAATGCGGTCTTTACAGACAACAGGGAAAAAAGGAAGCTTGGCATAAATTCAAGGTTCAATTATCCTTTATACGCGATAATAGACCCGAAGCTGACTGTCTCTTGTCCGGAATCCGCGACAGTCTCCGCTGGAATGGATGCGCTTGTCCACACTCTGGAGAGTTTTGTGGCAAAGAACTCAAACACATATTCAAGGATGTTCTCAAGAGAGGCATTCAGGCTTTTGTTCAATAGCCTGATGAAGGTCCTGGACAGGCCAGGGGATCTTGAGATAAGAGGAGACATACATCTTGGAAGCCATTTTGCAGGGGCAGCCCTGATGAATTCAGGCGCAGGGCCTGCAGGAGCAATGTCATACCCTCTTGGTGCAGTGTATAAGGTTCCGCACGGAATAGCGGGAGCGGTCTTCTTGGCAAGCATTGTTGAATTCAACGCTGAAAGGGGATACAAAGAGTACCATGAGCTCTATGACCTGATTGAAGGCGCTGACAAAAGCCTCTCAATCCAGGAAAAGAATCTGGCTTTTGCAAAGGAGATGCGAAGGCTCAGCTCAAAGCTCAAGGTGCCTACTAAACTGACAGTTTTCGGCATAAAGAAGAGCGACATAGATTTTCTGATTGCGCAGATCTTTGGCGGGTTAAAGGGGGCGATAGAACAGAACCCAATACAGATCACTGAGAAAGACATGAGAAAGATATTAGAGACAATGTTTTAGGAGGGAATAAAATGCCAGGATGGGAATTGCTAGGAAAAGAGGAGAAGGAAGCAGTAGATGATATTTTTGACAATAGAGGGGGGATATTGTACAGGTATGGTTTTGACAAATTAAGGCAGAATGTATTCAAGGTGAATGATTTTGAGAATGAGATAGCGAAGAAGGTGCATGCAAAGCATGCTCTTTTCGTTTCTTCTGGCACAGCAGCGCTTAAGCTGGGCCTTATATCCCTTGGAGTTAAGCCAGGCGACGAAGTCATAACGCAGAGCTTTACATTTGTCGCTACAGTGGAGGCCATCCTTGAGATCGGAGCAAAGCCGGTGATAACAGAGGTTGACAAGTCGCTGAACATGGATCCTGATGACCCCAGGAGAAAGATCACAAAAAAGACAAAGGCAA
>JAPLZS010000074.1:0-405 GCA_026394915.1 Candidatus Woesearchaeota archaeon
CTTGTCAACATCATCGACAAAAGCCCTCTTTCCATTGACCTTCTCCATCACCTTGTCTGCTTTCTTCTTTTCCCAGAACTTGTCCTCTTTATGCAAGGCTATGAACTTCTTCCCTCTTGACTTTGCATGCAGCTCAATCTGCCAGAAAGGTTCCGGCTTAAAGGCCCTTATCTCCTTCTCAAGGTCAACGATTATTTTGAGAGCAGGGCCCTGCACTCTTCCTGAGCTTAGTATCTTGAATTTTCCCACTGATTTCACAGCAAGGCTCAATGCTCTTGATAGATTTATGCCATAATAATAGTCAAGCTTGTGCCTTGTCTCTCCTGCATTTGCCTGGCCCCAGTCAAGATGCGGAGAAGCATGCTCATAAGAATCTCTCAGCTCATCTCTTGTCAGGGTGGAATA
>JAPLZS010000074.1:451-7961 GCA_026394915.1 Candidatus Woesearchaeota archaeon
CTTTCCGCAGATATATCTTATGACATTAAGGCCTATCACTTCCCCTTCTATGTCATAATCTGTTGCAATCGTGAAAACGTTCGCGTCTTTGCTGAGCTTTTTCAGTGCAGTGATGTATTTTGAAGAGAAAGCAGCTGCCTTGCTCACCTGGCCTGCGGGCTTCCACTCGATGTCAAAGACAGGATATGTCCATCCTTTCTTCTCTCTTTCAGCAAGAGCATAGAGATGGCCGACGGCAGATCCTACGACGATATCAGTATTGCCATGAGTGATCTTGTAACAAGGGACGCCATTGACATCTTCCTTTATCGGCTTACCATCTGCAAGAGCCTCTGCGATCTTTTTCGCGCTCTGCGGTTTTTCTGTTATGATCAGTTCATAAGACATTAACATACACCAATCTTAACACAATTTGAAGATTTGATATAAAAAACTTTTGATTATATATGAATACAATAAAAGGCATGCTGAAACATCTTTTCAATTATTGACGGAGAATCTCGTTCATCATGCTAAAACTGATATTGACAATAATGTCATTTTATAATCTCATTTTCAGCAGAGCTGATTTTTTCAAAATATTTATAAACACCGTTTGTTATTCAGTATACAATCATGCTCGTTGCATGATAAAATAGAGGTGATAAATTGGCAAAGAAAAATGGTTCTGTCAAAGGAGTCAGCAGGAAAGTGGGCCATTACTCCTTTCTTATCGGAGTGATTATCGCGCTGATGCTTGGAATATTCTCAGAGGAGCTTCCTGTGGCATGGGGGCCCATGCTGATGTTCGCGATGGTTGTGCTGGGCATAATTGTAGGCCTGCTGCACATACCTCACAAGGAGATGAACGAGTTTTTGCTCGCAGCAATAGCATTGATGCTGCTTCCCCCTTCAATGAGCGGAGTCTCAGTATTGCTTGACAGCTTTGTGCAGGGCAGCGGATTCTTCATAACATCCATGCTGAGCTACCTGACATTGTTTGTCGTCCCTGCAGTATTGATTGTTGCAGTGAAGATAATAGTTGAGCTTGCTGAAGAGAAATGAGGGGAGCAACCTTTTTATTTTTTCATTTTATCTTCATCATATCTTCAAATGGATTGATCTTAGACAGAGATTTTGGATAGAGGCTTGCGATGTATGACATAATCACTATACGTTCTGCGACAGTTGACGCATTTGTGAAGACTTCAATGGAGGAGCTCATAGACATAAAGACTCCGACCTCAGAGCAGGAGCTCACATGCTATCCTCTTGGCGCAAAGATACTGATCAAAGAGCTCCAGTTCATGACAGGCGGCGGAGGGACTAACGCTGCTGTGAGCTTTGCAAGGCTAGGGCTTAAGACAGCGTACGCAGGAAATCTCGGCAAAGATGAAAGCGCAGACAGGATACTGTCTGAATTGAAGAAAGAGCATATTGATTTCATAGGAACAATGGACAAGAAGGCAAAGACAAACTTCTCTGTTGTGCTGAACAGCATAGGCCATGACAGATCCATACTGGTTTACCGGGATTCAAGCGAGAATCTTGATTTTGGAAAGCTGAACAAGCCTAAAATGAAGGCAAAATGGTTCTATTTCTCATCGATGACAGGAAACTCCTTTGAAGCAGGCCTGAAGCTCATGGATTATGGAGCAAAGAACAGGATAAAGATAGCATACAATCCGAGCGAATATCAGGTGAAAGACGGCGCAAGAAAGCTCAAGCCCCTGCTTGAGAAGACTGATGTGATCATCTTTAACAGGGAAGAGGCAGCAATGTTGACTGGAATGAATACAGAAGATAGGATAGAGAATTTGCTGGCTGCGGTGAGAAAACTAGGCCCTAAGATTGCAGCCATAACAGACGGGCCAAAAGGAGCATACTGCTCAGAGGGGATAACCCTCTACGCAATCATTCCAAGAAAAGTGAAGGTTGTCGAGACAACAGGCGCAGGAGACGCATTTGCATCATCTTTTGTCGCAGGCCTCGCCAAGGGTTATGGCATAGAGTTCTGCATGAGGCTTGCTTTGGCCAACTCAGAGTCTGTCATACAGTACTATGGCGCAAAGAACATACTCCTGAAGTGGAATGAAGCTATGAAAGAGATGAAGAAAGGGCCGAAAGTCAAGAAGATCAAGCTGAAATGATACTAAAATAATTCTGCAAAATATGATCTCTATAATATAATCTAAATGATAATAATCTTTATAAACAGCCATCTTATTTGCTAAAGAAAGTGCTTCGGTGACTGGTTTGAAGGGATACAACAGAAGGACTGCAATCGACCCTTTTGAGGAAAAAGAGGCCAAGAAAGACAATTCTTTCAGGGACCTTGTTGTTTTCATCGCAATCGCTGCTTTGATAACGTTTTTGATATTGTAAAAAGCAGAGAAAACAGAGGTTTCTTGAGTGGCATCTCTGTGCCCTCTGGGAATAATTCTTAAAATTAGGATACTATTAACGCTTCATAATCTTCTTTGAAACTGTATGGCTTGGTCTTTGCTATCTGCTTATACTTCTGCACTTCTTCCACGGGGATGCCTATAAAGTAATAGATGAATTCTCCATCAGGTATTATCAGAGAATTGCTGTCGTTTTTGCTCCATATTGTTTTTGTATAGCTGTCATTGAACTCGTTAGTAGTCTTCGCCCTCCAGAATAGCCTGGTTATGCCTGCTTTTTCTGCTTGTTTGAAGAGCTCCTGGAAGAGTTCCGCTGACAGGCCATTGTTCTGCGATTTCGGAGCTACAAATATCTTGTCTATGTACCATGCATCATCCCTGCGCTGTATGAACATCCCTCCTTTGTATCCTGATTCCAGTATCACTTTGTCCGGCTTGAACCTGGGGTTTGTGAAGAAGTCATCTAGCAAATGCTTCTTTAACGCAGATTCCATGACTTCCTTCATCTTATCAGTGTCCAATCCATCTGAAGAGGCATATGTCAAGATGTCATAACCTTGCTTTATTATCGTGCCTGCTCCACGGTTTGTGAAAAGTTCATACAATAATTGCTTAGGAGATGTTATCTGGACGCTTTTTTCAGGCAGAAGTCCTTTGAGCAGGTATTCTGCTTCTTTCAGCTTCTTTAGCATGCCCCCGGTCACGCATCCTGAACTTAATATCCTCTCAAGATCATTTCTCAGGTTTATCTCTGCAATCAGATGGTTTTGGGCATCACAGATTCCCCCTGTTTCTGTAAGAGAGATATATTTCACAGGATCAAGTGCCCTGAAGAGCATCCTTGCTGCAGTGTCTGCATTGACATTCAGGATTTGGTTGCTCTCATCATCATAGCATAAAGGCACAAGAATGGGTATCCTCTCGCTCTTTATTGCATCAAGTATCGGCCCAGTATCCACTCTTTCTATCTCGCCTACAAGACCAAGATCAGAGTTCTCTGTCCTTCTTCCATAGAAGATGGGAATTCTTGTGAGATCCTGCACGCAGTTTCCATGACCATGGAAACTTGAATCTCTGTCTGCTTCTCTCATGCCTTCCACTAGTATGCCCGTGAACTCCTTCACCACATCCTTTATCACATTCAGTGTATCTGGGGTTGTTATCCTGTTGCCGTCTGTGTGGAACCTTGATTCAAGGCCCCTCTTTTCCATCTCGCATGTTACCTTGTTCCCCCAACCGAATATCACTGTAGGATAAAGGCCAAGAGTATTCAGGGTGTAAAGATCGTCGCAGAGAGGCTTTGAATACTGCTCAATGCAACTCCCGCTGACCTTTATTATCGCAAATTTATGGGGATCTATCTCAGAAAATGTTGCAAGATATTTTATCACTTCTCTCTTTGACCCTATTCTCATCAAAAAATCTAATATAACCGCTCCTTCTCCGTTCATCTTGTTCTCCTCACTTGCACCTAGCGGGTTTGAAATTCATTTTTCTGCTTCAAATCCTTATGAAATGCATATGAAAACATCTGCTTATAAATATGATGCCCTATACTGAACAAAATGAACAAAAATGTCCTGAATAGGACATTTTCAAAAGATTTTTAAAGAAAAAAGCGTTTTCATGGGCCATGGCAGGGAAAAAACAGCAGAAACAGCAGAATAAGCAGCCCAGCGTGACAAAACTAACAGAGGAATTCATCTCCCAGCATCCGAGCATCAAGGACTGCCTGAAGAAAGACCTTGTGAACTTCTCATCGCTGTCAAGGGAGATCATGAAGCAGCAGAAGCTGAAGAGCAGCGATTTCGACGCAGTGCTTGCAGCATGCAGGAGATGCCAGAGAAAGCTCTCAAAAGAGCAGAACTTCGAGAGAAAGATAAGAGAGATCCTCTCAGACAGCAGGCTCGAGGTGAAGACAGGGATTGTTGTGTTCATAATAGAGAAGGACATCTATTTTGATTACCTGCTTGACATAGAGAAGCAGATAAAGAAGAAGATGGAGGTGTTCCACATAATAGAGAGCACAAAAAGCATAACCCTCATAACAACAGGGGATTTCTCGCAGGAGATCAGGAAATTATTCAGGAACAAGATAATAAAAGAGAAGGAAGATCTTGCAGAGCTGATCATAAGGACATCAAAGGATATAGAAAGGACTCCAGGAGTGTTATCCTATCTCTATTCTCTGTTCGGAGACCATGACATAAACATCTTTGAGACAATGAGCACATGGACAGACACAATCTTCATAATCTCCCAGGATGATCTGGATAAAGCAGTGAAAATCCTGAAATTCTGAATGAAAATCATGCAAATTTTAGTCGTTATTCATCTATCCTTCTTTTATTTCTTTTCAATATAGCAAACTATATAAATAAAATCTGATTAACTCCATAAATGCCAAGAGGAAGACCAGTAAGATCGCAGATAAGGCAGAACATAATAGAGATTCTCTATTTCTTAGGTTCGTCATCAGGCTATGACCTTTACAAGATCTATGTCGCAATCTATCCAAAAGTTACGATGAGGTCGATATATTACCATATGAAAAAAGGGCTGAGTCTTGGAGAATTCAAGATAGACAGGATAGAGAAAGTGCATGGAAACTACAGCTGGGGCCCAGAATCAGAGAAAACATTCTATGCGCTTGGAGACAATGCAAAGCCAAAGATGGACAGCAGAGTGAAGGAATATCTTGACAGCGCAGAAGAGGAGAAACACGCAAAAATAGACAAGAAAGCAGGCAAAAAAACAGCATTCATGGATATTCCAGGAAAAAATATTCAAGAACCAGAAAAATAAATCAAAAAGAATAACTTTAAATATGAGTTCGCAAGAAGAAATTAGAAAGATGGGCGCAGACATTATTGCAGAGATACAAAGAGGTAGAAAGGTAGGCTATTCTGATAAACTTATCAAGAAATCTCTTGAGCTTTCAGGCTATTCTTCCGGATCAATAAAGCAGGCCTTCAAGGAGCTGGAAAAGCGGAAGAATGGCAATGGAAATGGCGTTGTTTTCCACACTCAGAGCATAAAAAAGGCGAATGATGCCCACAATAAGCCTTCTGCCGGCAAAAAACCTTCGCAGAGTTCACAACCTTCACAGGCATCTCCTTCAGAGGCCTCTGAAATCATGCAAGAACCGATACAGCCAGAACTTCAGCCAGCCCTTGCCCAGCCAATAGCTGCAAAAAAGCATAAACACTGGCTTAAGATACTTATTGAGATAGTGCTTGGCATCCTGATATTCTCTGTTATCGGAATAATGTTGTATCTTTATTTCCTTCCTGCTGTGAGCAATACGATTGTTTAGGGAGTTTATAATCTTGATATAATCTTATAATACTATAAATCATTTAGAAATTATTCTTCTGATTACTTTACCTTATTCAGAAAACCCATGAGCGCAAATGCCTCTCTCTTTGTCATGAAGCTCTTTGTGACCATCCTTCTCCAGAGCCTTCTCTGGGTCTCTTTCTTCTCTTTTGTGGCGAATTCAAGCCTGTCAAGCATGTCATCAATCATCCTGAACAGCTGCTTCTTCTCTTCTTCGCCGATCAGCGGGATATTGCTGCTGATCTTCTTCTTCCCAAGCAGGGAATATATCTCATAGAGTATGACTGCAACAGAATGGCTTAGGTTCAGCGCAGGATAATCGCTTGAAGAGGGTATTGATACTACAAAATCACACAGATTTACCTCTTCATTGCTCAGTCCATGGGATTCCCTGCCGAATACTATGACTATCCTGTTTTTTCCCCCTGCTTCACTGAGTTTTTCTGCAAACTGCTTAGGATCTATAGGGGATCTTGGTATATTATAGTCTGTTCCAATCTTTGAAGTTGTTGCAACGGCAACATCAAAACTGCTAATCACAGAAATATCTGCTATCTTTGCTTTCTTAAGAATATCTCTTGCATGAGAAGCCCTGTCCAATGCATCTTTTGACAGATGATCGCACTTTGGATCTATCAGGATAAGGTTCCTGAAATCAAAGTTCTTCATCACTCTTGCGACTGCGCCTACATTGCCTGCGTTTTCAGGCCCAATAAGAGCTATTGATATCATCTGATCCACCCATATCACATTTCTTTACTTTGTATCATTCTCTACGTTCTTCTTTACTATCTTATTATCAGAAGAATCCTGCAAGGATATTGGCTATTATCAGCAGGACAAAGAAGATTGCAATGCCTTTCCATACTTTCATGGCTTTCTTCTTGTCAAAATAATGCAGCAGAGAGATATAAACCATCTTTCCGCCGTCTGTTATCGGCAGCGGCACAAGATTGAACAGCCCTATTCCAAGATTGAGTATGAAGAGCCATAATATCAGGCCTGCTGTCCATATCATCGCATCAGGAGCAAATGAGCCGTATTTTGCCTTGAATGACGGCTTCACTACCGAGTTCTGTGAAAGGTAAGCGCCCATGTAAGCGAGGCTTGCATTTTCTGGATTCTGGGCAAGTTTCAATGAGTATTCTGTCTTGTTTGTTGTTATGTTCACAAAGTCTCCAGGAGACATTGCCTTGAGGGCATCTGAAAGGTTCTCAACAGTGAAGATATCCATGTCTCCGACCTTTATTATCATCTCTCCGGGTGTTATGCCTGCCATTTCTGCAGGCAGGCTTCCGTTTGTGCCATTTATCAGGCCGCTGACAACAACGCCATTATCTTGTGTTATCGAACCCAATACAGGATTCACAACAAAGAACATCAATCCAAGAGCAATGAAAGCAAAAACAATGTTTGAGAATGAACCTGCAGCAAACACGGATAACTGGTGCAGTCTCGGACTTTTCTCCATCTTCTTCTCATCCGGCTCCACAAATGCAGCAGGGACCAGAGGGACAACTATTCCGAGGAAAGCAAGCCCGCTTGACTTTATCCTGAAACCATATCTCCTGCTTATCACTCCGTGCGAGAATTCATGCACTATCACAAGCAGGAACACACTTATTATCCAGTAGAAGAAAGGCACGTAGAATGTTCCCTTTACTTTGAAAGGAAGCACTAATGCAACAGCAGACGGAGTTGCAGGTATCAATATGACTTTTACAAGATTTTCTACAAGGGAATAGCACATCATACCCATCCCCATGAATCCGACAATTATGCCTGTG
>JAPLZS010000074.1:7976-17559 GCA_026394915.1 Candidatus Woesearchaeota archaeon
GTAGCCTGCATATCTCAGGAACCCAGGGAATCTCTTTGCTATCCTGTCCATCATCTTTATGCCTATCTGCGTCCTGTAGATCACCATGTACAGGACAGGATGAAGGATCTTCTGGACCTCCATCCTTTTCCTTCCAAGATAAAGAATAAGCGCTAGAACAAGGACAAAGATGATTGCAGCCTTTGTTTGAATATCCATTTTATGAGCATCCTTTGATCATATCCGAGTCTGATAATATAAAATTAAAATCTTGGAATATAAAAATTAGATGGAATCTAATGCCCTACTTCTTTCTCTTTGGCCTCAGGACCTTTGAATTGCATCTCCTGCACTTCACTTTGCCTGCAATGACTTTTGTGTTGGGCGTCCTTATCTTTGCCTTGCATCTCCTGCAGACGAAAACATTCCTGAACATCCTTGCATTTGCTTCTGGGAATTTTACCATTTGATCATCTTCTCATATTTTTTATTATATCAAATCTTTTATTATCCTGATCATGCTGATTTTACCTGCTTCATCACCTTATCATCGAGTATTACCCAATACATGACAGTGCATCCTTCTGTCACCTGGCCTTTCAGCTCTTCAGGTATCTTCATGTCAAATGTCTCGTATGTCTCTGAGTCCATTATGTTTGCAGTGTCCCCTGTTATTGACAGGACCTGCGCAGTCTTCTTATCTATTATNGGGACATCAATGTTATCGTGGCCTGGCATCACAATGTCTCTTTTCCTTCCGTCAAGCAGACCCACTGCACCTATCCTCACTTTTGCGTGACCGTGTTTTCCTGGCTTTGAAGTCTGGGTATCAACAACCCTGCATGCAACCCCCTCTATGACTACAAAGCTGCCTTTCTGCAGTGTTGCGACGCTTACTGGTTTTACATCAGCCATTTTTGACACTCTCTTGTATATCTGTTATATATCTATTTATATATTGATATACTAAGTTTTTTGTAAGTGTTTATAAAGATTTTGATGTTTCTACTGAAATATGACTTTAACTCCATTCGAAGCCTAAAGAACCTTTAAATAGTCCTATATTCTAATGATATTATATACGATATGGAGGCCAAAATGAAGAAGATTCAGTCAGGAATGTTATTCTTAGCAATACTATTTGTATTCAGCAGCGCAGCTTATGCTCAGGACACGCAGGTCACAAGCGTAAATTCTGCCGGAGGTTCTGCATCTCCAGGAATTAGCTGTCAAACCCTTTGGTGGTATGATAGCAGCCACAACTCTTGCCAGCAAAAAGAATTCTGCGGATCATACATGTATCAGGGCCTGAATACATTTCAGGCAAAGACTGAATGTGAAGCAGGATTGAATCCTGCGGTAAGCGGAAAGGGATTCAGATATTCTTATTGGCAGTGTTATGATGGCGAAGAACAAAAACAAGGAGGCGAATCTTCCTGCAAATCCTCTGAGACATGGCAGAGCTATGCAAAAGAATTCTGTCAGGACAAATGTTATGCAGATAACAGCAAGTGCGGAGTGAATTCTTTCAGCGTAACAGAGGAGTGTTATCTTGAGGGCACTATCTGTCCAGCTTATGAATCACCTGCACCCTCATTCTGCACTGACGGGAAGATTGTGTCAGGAGGAGTAGATGCAAATGGATGCCAATTGCCTCTGAAATGCGAGGAAAAAAGCACTCTTTCAATATCTTCTGTCTGGTCAGACAAGAAATCTTACGATGCAGGAGAGAAAATAGTCATCTATGCAAAGATTGTGGACGTTGATGGAACGCCGGCAACGCCTGAGGAAGGCACAGCTGTCGGGTTTGGCCTTGAGCTCATGGAAGGAAATGTTGGAGTCATGAAGCCGATAATTGTTCCGCAGACAGCACAAACAACACAATCTGTAACTGCTGTCTCTGCAGCAAGAGCAACATCATCTGCTCCTGTCGCTATGACTGCAAACGTTGTTGCAAGCACAGCAACATCTGCTGCATCTGGCGGAGGCGCAGCAGCATCAGCAGGGAATGTGAATGCCATACAGGCAACAACAGCTGTTCCAACTGTTGCAGCAACAAGCATCGCTGCAAGATATTTCAAGGTCTCAGAGGCAAGGTACAATCCAGAGACAGGCTATTATGAGGGAACAAGCATTGCACCATCCAGCTCAGGAACTCTTAGGGCCATAGTAAGCGCATCAAAAGGATCAGCGTACACGAAGAATGCTGACCTTTACCTCAATATTGTCGGAAGCACCAGAACGTCAATACCTGTGCCTGAAGAAATCAAAGTGCCTGTGACTGCCCAGAAATCAGAGTCTCAAGAGGCAGTATCAGGACAGGTGCCTTCAATTGCAGGAGAGACAACCAGTGTTCCGGTCATGACATGCACGAACGGCTGCGCAGCAGACAGCAGATGCCTTCCATTCGGAACAAGGCTTGCGCAGGAAGAGAAATTATACTACTGTGATATAAGCCAAAGCTTCGATGCCCAGAAGCAAGAGAATGATGCATGCCAGAACAACTACGAATGCATAAGCAACCAGTGCAGCAATGGGCATTGCGTCGACCTTGAGAAGGAGCTCAAGGAGACAAGAAGCATGCTTGCCAATGTGATGGAATGGCTGAAAAGCATATTCGGCAGCAAGAAAGTCAATAGCGGTTAAATCTAATTAATCAAACCAGAACATGCTTTTTATTCTTGCCCTCCTAAGGGCATTTTTTAATCTTTTGTCGACTTCCTCATAATCCTCGAATTCCTTCTCTTTTTTCCTGAAGGCAGTGTCATGGAACCGGTTATTGCCCATGTTGTGCTTATACTTATGCTGCTTGTGAAGGATCTCGTGATACATCACAAAGTCCAGCAGCACAGGATCCTTTTTTGAGATGTCGACAAACACCCTGCTCATCTTCAGAGTGTCTCTCTTATAATCATAGCTTCCGAGGCTTCTTCTTGATTTTGAGCCCCACACCAGATTCGGTTTCTCGACAAGACCATAGAAATATTTCTCATTCACCCTGTTGAATGAGTCTGACAGAACAGGATCATCCTCTGTCTTGGGTATTGCAATGTGCAGATTCTTGACAAAGCTGTTGTATAAATCAATGTACATTGTGTTTATCTCGCTTTTGCCTGTCCTGCCCATATCACTCTTGCTGCCATATCCGATCCCTCTTTTCAGTATCCTTATCAGAAGCTCCTGTATCAATCCTATCTTTATCTCCCTGGAAATCTCTCTCCATCTTTTGGAAAGGCCGAACTCAAGCACGTTCCCTCTCAGCTTGACATTTGCGCCGTACTCCTTGAAGTGATCAGTATACTTCACTCTGGCTTCATAGTTGAATTCCCTGTCCGGATAAAGAAGCCTGAAGGCCTCTTCGACGATTTCCATAACAAATAAGAATTAACAGCCATTTAAATACATTTTGCTACCGCCTTTTTATTCATGTATTTCATACCTCAGGATGGCAGCCACTTTTCCCAGATCCTTCAGCTGCACTCCCTCTCTTGTCTCTGTCGAGACTATCCTTACCTCGCTGCTGAATCTCTTTGCAATCTCGTCAAGCTCTTCTATGACTCTGTCTTCAAGGTCCTCTGAGAGTATCAGGATATCGACAACACCTGCTTCAAGCCTTTTCTTGACCTCATCATAGCCATAGCTTGCCTTGTTCGGCTTTGTAGCGAGTATCGTGAAAAATTTGTTTAATATGTCTTTCTCTGCAGCGATCTCTTCATTTGCAAGCACATCCTGGCTCTTGTCAAGCAATTCCTGAAGCCCGAATTCTCCGGTATATCCCAAGTCCTTTATCGCGATGATCTTCTTCCTCACCTGGTCTGTTATGAAACCGCTGTTCACAAAGTCGTATTTTGTAGGTCCAGGCCCGCCGACAATTATCCCTTTAAGCTCTTTCTTGTCCAGGAACTGCTCTTTCATGTAATTGGCAATCTTCTTCATATGATCCTTGACTGACAGCTCCCTGTTCATCTCAAACCTGTGAGCAGACTGCCCTCCTGCCCTGAACTTTCCAGGAACCTCAGAATGAGTCTTGACCATCGGGATTATCGTCTTTCCCCTCAATACAGCTATGTTTCCGTCTCTCCTGTCCAGCACAACAAGGCCGTATATCTCTTTATCCTCGCACATCTCCCTTAACGGATCAAGAAGGAATTCCTTGTCGCATCTGTATAATCTTATGTTGATCGGAACAGGCGGCTCGACTGACCATACCCTTACATCGCTCTGGCCCTCTCTTTCTGCAACATTGCCGGAGAATGCGGCAAGCCCATGCTCAGGTGTCCTTGGATAGATCTTCAGATGCTGTATCATCTTCTCAAGAGCATCAACCACGTTCTTTCTTGTCGAGGCGGATTTTATGTTGCTTGCAGTGCCTTGCTCCTGCGAAAGATGATTCAATATCTTGTTGAGATCATAATCCTGTGGGATATACACTGTCACAAGTTCAGTATGCCTGCCTCTATATGTTTCCAGCTCCTTTACCATCTTCTTCAGCTTGAACCTTTGCGATGCGTTTATCTGCATTTTGTATCCCTCTTGCAGGCATTCTCAGTCAGCTGCCTTTGTTCTGCATACTGCCCTATTCCTGCCTCATTCATATATGCATATAAAAGAGCAGTATTTATAAAAGTTGTCATGAACAGATTTGTCTTATTATTACAGACACTCAACGAAAGCTTTAAAAATAGCCCGATTTTCCCATATACATTTGAGGATTCAGCCCTAAGGCTCATTAGGGGCTGTGGGGTAGCTTGGTTATCCTTTCTGGCTTGGGACCAGAAGACCCCGGTTCAAATCCGGGCAGCCCCAGACGTTAAGGGACTACAGAAAGTCAACCTGAAAATTGTTTCGGTCGTGGGATTGAGTGGGGCCGAGCGAAGCGAGTGCCCCACAACGATTCACGCGCCAGCCTAGTGAGAGGCTGTTCCTGAATCCGGGCAGCCCCAGATTTGTTTATAAGGATTTGGGCATTAAAAGATAAAAGAAAAGATAAAAGGATACAATCAATACATAAATATAAGGCAAAACAAAATGGCGATACCAAAAGAGATTGCATCAATCAAGAGATTCGGCGCAAGGTATGGAAGGACAGTGAAGCACAAGTTCGGCGCAGCCGAGGCAATGCAGAGAAAGAAATACAAATGCCCTTACTGCTCAAAGCCCAATGTAAAAAGGATTGCTGCTGGAATCTGGCAGTGCCAGAAATGCAATGCAAAATTCGCAAGCAGGGCCTACAATGTATCAAAGAAGAAATCAGTAAAGGAAATGATTGCAGAATCCCTAGGAGAAAAGGCAGAGAAGATCAAGCAAAAGGAGATTTCAGAGAAAGAGAATGAAGAAGAGTATGAAGAGGACAACAGGGCCTGATGATGCTTAAGATCCTCATCAATCAATTTATGATATCATCAATAAAAAACTTGCATCAATAAAAAACAAAGAAGGCGCTAAAAATGATGGACTACAAATGTTTCAACTGCGAGAAGGATATAAGCTCAGATTATCTCAGGAAAAAAGTGAGATGCCCTTACTGCGGCAGCAGAATTCTTTACAAGCCCAGAAGCTCTGTGACAAAAGTCAAGGCAAGATAGGACGCGATAGGACGCAAGATAGAACTCAGCCTGAATAGGCATATGAGGCATCATGGCAGATATGACAAAAGACCAGGAAGAGAAGATTGAGCAGCTGCAGCTTTTTGAGCAGAACCTGCAGGGATTCCTGATGCAGAAGCATGGCCTTCAGTCACAGCTCATTGAGATCGAATCTGCGCTGAAAGAGCTTGAAACCACAGAAGTGTCATATAAGATAATAGGGAACATCATGGTCAAGGCAAAGAAAGAAGACCTGAAGAAAGACCTTATGCAGAAGAAAGAGATACTGGATCTCAAGATGAAGAGCCTTGAGAAGCAGGAAGAGAGGATAAAAGAGAGGGCGCAGAAGACCCAGTCTGAAGTTCTTAAAGAAATGAAGAGATGACAATGGCAGATATGAATGATGATGTCAAAGGCATAATCGCCTCTATAGGGGAAATCCAGACAGATGCAGCAATGCCCAAGAATGTCAAGGAGAAGCTTAATGAGGTGATAGGCCTGCTCAAAGGAACCGATGAGAATTCAATCAATGTGAGCAAGGCGCTTGACAAGATAGAGGAGATAGCAGATGATTCAAACCTGCAGCCTTACACAAGGACGCAGATATGGAACATAGCAAGCCTTCTTGAGTCATTGTAAAGAACAATTTTTCTCTGATAGATTATCTGATCATCTTTTCTTTTTTATCTGGGTTATCCCTGTCTTTGTGAGCGTTGAATTAGGGATATAGACAATATCGCCGTCTTTTGTCTTGTCTTTATCTTAGTCTCTATGAGGTTTATCTCGACAACCCTTCCCTCGACATTTCCTGTCTTGACAAGCTTTCCTTTTTTTATCATCTTATGCTTGTTCATATAGAATCCTGCGAACATATTGGGTATGAAATCTTTCATTGCAAGCATGGAATATCCGACAAACACTACTGCAACAGCGCCTGCCAGGATATATATTATGGTTGTCGTGACTCCAAGATTGTTCAGGAAAATTATTATTGTAACAAAATAAACAAAATATTCTGCAAGAGAGGAAACCCTCTTCTCTGCATCAATCTTAATGCCCAATGAATTGAGCATATTGTTTATCTCAAGATTATTGAATATCCTAAACAATGTCTTGCCTATGAGCTTTCCTATGATAAAGCCTATGAATACTATCAATACCGCTGCTATTATCTTGATGTACCATGCCCTCAACAGGATCAGAGACCCTTCAATGCCCAGGTTTATTGCTGCCATTTTACTTCAGATTATTATCTCAGATTATATACCTTATCTGTCTTTTTTGCGGTTTATAAAAGTTATTGTTTTTGTGATTAGAACACTTCATATCATATATTCAGAATCACTGATGTTTTGCCAGTTTCTCCCTGATTTTTCCGCACAGCGATAGCGCATTCTCAAAATAAGTCTCAACAGGGTCATTATCATTCATTATGATGACATCAATTATCCTGCTGTTGCCGAAAGGATCCCTTTTTATGTTTTTTATCGGGGCATTTCCGAATATATCGCGTTCTGTCCTGAAAAGATAATTCAGCCTTTTCTCTATCTTGTCAACCACCTCAGCCATCCTATCCTTGTCGCCAGTCTTTGTCAGGACATTAAACTCATTGTACCACTCTTTCTTCACCTCTATGAGCTCTCTCATCAGGTTTGTGCATCCATTGCTTCTCCTGTACACCCTTCCTATGGCTGCATTCAATGCCTTGCAGTTGCTCTCTATCGATTCCACGCTCTTCTTCAGGGATTCCTTGTCCTCTTCCTGCTTCAGCTCAATGTACTCCTCTGGCTTAGGGGGGGATATTGTCGCTATTGCGATGTCCATATCCTTTGCCTGCACAGCCTGCGCATATTTTTCCTGCATCTCCTCTTTCTCCTCCTCTGCCTCTTCCTCGAGTTTTTCCACCCCTTTCTCTATCCATGAGCTTAGGTTGAACATCGATATGTGGCCATACACTCTTATTATGAAAAGGAACATGTACGAAAGTATGAGGTTCAGTATGGATAATTTTCCGACCTCCATATCCTTAAACAATGATGCAGCGCCCATGTTTCCGAGCATGAAAAATAAGAATACTAATGCAAGAGGAAGCACTGTGAGAATTATATCTGTCTTCTTCAGCCTCTCAAGAAGTATTATTGATATTATGATATAAATAAGTGTGGGAGAGAATCCTACCAGCACAGCCTCTCCAGGAGAGCTTGATGATGCTCCAACCCAGAATATGAATATCGCGAAGATCAATACATATAGAATCTCTATTGCCCTGCTGACTGTTGTTGTTTTCCTGCCTTCATACTGCTTAAGAAGGTCATCAAAAACCTCATCAAGCTCTTCGCTTGTATACCTAAGAAGATAGCTCTTGATTTTCTCAGCAGGCTGGCCAGAGTCGATCTGCTCCAGTATATAATCTGCTACCTCTTTTTTGCTATGCCTTGCGGACATATATATCTGATGTAGGCATTACTATATTTAAAGTTAGTGATTAATCAATACCAGCTTGCCTGTCTATGTTTTCCGCAAAACATTTAAATAAGGCCGGTTTGATATATGGATTATGGCAGAAAAAGCAAGCAGAGAGGAGCAAGTTGGCTTCCACAAGGGGGCATTGAGCACTCTTGCAAAGGAAAGGGAAGAGATGATGAAGATACTCAACATAGTTGAGCAGCTAATGCAGATGCATGTAAAGGCCCTCAAGGAATTGGGCGTTGACCTTGTCAAGGAAGCAGAGAAATCAAAGAGATCCGGCGAGAAGCCGATTGAAGACATCTTAAGATGATTCATTAAGATTATTTCTAAAAAAGAGACGAACAGGTTTAGTCTAGAATCTGTAAAATGAACATATAAAATATAAACTGATAATATTTGAGGTACTACACTAATGGCAAGAGATAGAGGGTTAAGGAGCGATCCTGTGCTTGAGGCGCTTGAAAGATGGGAAGAACCATCTAAAGAGGATCTGACCAATGAGCTTGGCAAAGAATGCCTTGATGCTTTCTATTATGTATTCAAGATGATGGGGTATAAGAAGAGAAAAGACTGTGATAATCTCGAGGTTGCCCATTCTTATGATGTGGCTTCAAGAGTCAACTATTTCATGTCTGTAAGGGATGCGCCGCATTACCATCTAGTTTCTGCAAAGATGCTCGGTATTCTCCATGATATAATTGAGGAAAAAGAATCAGGCATTGATGATGTTGTCACATGCTTTCATGAGCTAACGCAGAGATTCGGCAAGAGTTCAGCAGAAGACGTTCTTCTTCTCACAAACCCTTACCCAATACTGGTCAACGAGCTTTTCGGCACAGACCTGAGGAGGATTGAGACAAGCAGGCGGATAAATCTTGATGAGGTCATGCATGAAGTGAAAACGAGATTCGATGAAGTTGCTGAAAGATTAGAAAAGTATAACAGTAAAAACATCAGATATAATCTCGGAAGACATTTCATCACTCCCTATGATCTGGACATTGCCTTTAGCCTGCCAAGCAGAGTGCTGCAACACAATCCTGAAGGATTCATACACAGGGATAAACTTAAGGAGATAAATCTATCTTTATACGAGGTTTACATAAAAAGGATAATCTCAGCGTGTGAACAGAGAAGAGAATCAGGAGACTCTTCTTTCTATATACCTATCCTTGTTAAGGCAGCTGATAGTGTCGACGCATTGAGGACACTGCCTGTCTCAAAAGCATACGAAGCAAACAGCATAACAAGGAAAGCGGAGATAAAGATAGATCAGATGCAGGAATACGTCCTTCAGCTGAATGGCAGAGACCCAATAAATGGCATAATCTCAGAGTCTGTGCATGATCTGAAATCACATATGATTGCAATGACACTGACAAGAGTGATATCTCTTTTTTTCCTTGTCGATACAAGATATGCGATAGCAGAGAGGTTCTATTTCTCCTCACTAAGTAGGCTGGTAGGTAAATATGATCCAGACAGGAAAATCTTGAAAGAGTCCTTTGAAGAATTGGTAAAACCAAGGCTCATTGCAAAATATGCCAGGA
>JAPLZS010000074.1:17651-20095 GCA_026394915.1 Candidatus Woesearchaeota archaeon
TTTGAACCTGAAAAAAGCAATGATTAGAAAATAATCATTCAATCCTCAGAAAGTATCCTTCTTGTCTTAGGGATATAATTTATTATCTCTTCTCCCCTCACTTTTCCGCAGCCTATGAAATCAGAATTATTCTTCAGTATGACAAATCCCCTCTTGCCATCGCCAATGTCTTTCTTTATCAGGTCATTGCCGTGGAACATGACCTTGACTTCTCCATCACTGAGTTCAATGATGTTCTTCTTTGCAATCGGCCCTATCAGCTGGCATCCCTCTATGCTCAGCCTAATCTCTTTATCCACAATCTCGCCGAAATAGAGGCCGACCTTCTCTATCCTCATATGCTTCTCATCAACTTTTGAGAAATCTGCGTTCACAAGATAGACCTTGTTCCTGTTGCTGAGGAGGACCACAAGGTCTGTGTCAAAGTCAGCATCCCACTGCTCTTTTACGAGCTTAAGCACGTTCTTCTTCTCCCTTGAGTTCAATATCTTGAGGTTTTCCATAAAAATCTAAGAAAACAAGAAAGAATAAAAGGTTTTCTAAAATCCAATGCCTTTTTTAGATTCCCCACACAGGATTTTCCTTTCTTTTTATGATTGCAATCTCCCTTATTATCTGTATCTCATCAAAGCTCAGGTATTTCTTCAGCTCCTTCATCTTCCTGAAATCCTCTTCAGGTATTGAGCTGTACAGGACATCATTCTCATTTATCTGCCTTCCCACAGTGACTTTTGGAAGAGAGATTGCCACTTTCTTCCCTTTGTCTGCCTCGCTTATGCTCTTCTTGTCAAGCTGCATGCCATTGACATCTGTCAGTTCTTTTCCTTCTGAGTTCATCAAAGTCATTCCTGTGAGAAGCTTTCCTCCCAGAACCTCAACTCCCACAACAGCAGGATTGTTCTGCCTGAATATGTATCCTGCAAGGAGCTGTATCTTGCAGGGCTTTGTGAGCATCTCGAGCTTCAATGCCTCGATGTTCTTTGCAGCATCTGCCTTCCATTTCTCATAATCTTCAACTAATCTATTGGAAGCTTTATGTTGAATCCCAGTATCGCGCTGTTTAGGGGGTCTTTCTCAAAATTGCTCTCTGCATCTGCAATATCCTTCTTTGTTATGTTGCCTATGGAAGCATTCCTTATCATGGCATTCTTTTCCTTTAATATCTTTATCATTGCCTCAAGAGAGCCTATGTTGTCTGCTTTTATCACAATTCCTTCCATTCCTGTCTCTATCAGGACTTCCTGAACTTCTTTTTGCACAAGGTCTTTTGCTTTTTCTATATCCTCCTGAGTCTTTGCTGAGAGCAATGGCATGCCTGCAATGACTTTGTCTATGTCAGGCGCAGAGATCTTCACCCCTGTTGCCGCAATGACTTGCTTGACTGATGTGAATTTTGCTTTCTTCTCCCTCATCTCAGCAAGAGGCATTGGCTCGAACAATGCCCTCACCTTTGTCACAATCCGTCATAAATTATCACATCAATTGTCTTTCCAAGACCCTTGTCTTCTTTCACCTCCATTATGGATCCCTTTGCCGGACCATCAATATTGAAATCAAGCGCTTTCTCAAGGAATCTCTGCGCAAGTCCTGCAATGACCATGATAAGTTCCTGCAAACCTTCTCCTGTCTTTGCAGAGCACGGAACTATTGCAATCTGTTTTGTGAAATCATCAACCCTGTCAAACCTCTCTGAATTCATGCTGAACTTCTCATGGATCTGGCCCACAATCTCATAGAGTTTCATGTCTATCTTTGTTATCACATCAGGGCTCTGCTCCATTATGTTTTGTAGGATTGATTTCTGCGAGATTTTCCAGCCGGGTATGAGGTCAATCTTGTTTGCTGCGATTATGAAAGGAGTCTTGTTGTTCTTGAGAATCTCTATTGCCTCTATTGTCTGTGGCTTGAATCCCTCGTTAATATCTATGACTACAATGGCGATGTCTGCCAGTGCTCCTCCTCTTTTCCTGAGACTTGTGAATGCTGCGTGGCCAGGAGTGTCGATGAAAAGAAGGCCGGGGATTGTGAAGGTCATGTTCATGGTTTCAAGAAGCTTTCCGCACTTTGCCTTTATTGTGCCGAGAGGTATTATGGATGCGCCTATTGCCTGTGTTATAAGGCCAGCCTCTCCCTTGACAACGCACGTCCCTCTGATAGAATCAAGAATACTTGATTTCCCATGGTCAACATGGCCAAGGACTGAGCATATAGGGCTTCTGAGCATTTTACACCAATCATCTAAATTGTCTATAATATAGAAAAAGGAGTTGTTTTTAAAGGTTATGGGAGGTCAGGCTCTGTCATAAAAGTCCAAAAATCCAAAAAAATAGGTTGTGGCATGCCAGCCTAGCGTAGACCTCTGTGCGGATTGTCCGCACAGTCTTAGAGCTTACGCTGCTTCCATAACATCTTTTTATGCTGCTATTCCCTGATTCTGCAAGCTC
>JAPLZS010000049.1:0-2207 GCA_026394915.1 Candidatus Woesearchaeota archaeon
CCGAGGAACTGCTGCCTCATTGTGAGGCCTAACTTCGGATTTGCTACATCCTTGAAGCTTATTGCGATTATCTTTGCCTTGCATCTGTCTCCGACCTTTAGTGCCCTCTTTGAATCTTTTCCCACAAGGACTTTTTCCTTGCTGAAGCTCACGAAGTCATCCATTGCCTGGCTTATATGGATCATGCCCTCTATTGGGCCTATGTTCATGAACACTCCGAAATCAGCTATGTCCCTGATATTGCCCAATACGGTCTCCTGCATCTCTGGCTTGAATACATAAAGGTCAAATGTTGTGTTGTAATAGGCTGCTCCGTCGCCTGTTATTATTGTCCCTTCACCAATCGTCTTTACATCAGCGACATCTATGACAACACCAAAATCTTTTGAGATATAGCCTTCATATTTCTTCTTCAGCCTCTGTATGACCGCCTCTTTTGTGTTGAGGTTGAACACTTTAGGAGGCACTCTTATGTGGTCGTTGACTTCAACTTTGTAAAACATTTTTTTGAGCCCCTATGCTGTTGTTTGATATCTTCTGTTAGTTATTTTTTATTCTTGTTTATTGGCGTTTATAATCATTTAAACTATTTGTTTTAAGGCCATTTCAACCTTCAATCTGAAGGTACTTCCTCTGCCTCATGATTATGGTCTTAACGCCCTTTTCCCTGAGCTTTTTCCTTAATCCTGCGTCCTGTGTCGCCACCAGTGTGTCTTTGTCTGAAATATCAAGGATTTCACGGTCTATATATCCAGTTTTTGCCGGTATTATATTAATTTTGTTGTTATTTATAAAGTTTTTTAAGAGTTTCTGTGTCATCTGGGCAGCTTTCTTGGGTGCCCCTCTCTGCTGCCTGATGATATTATCCAGTTCAGACAGGCTCTTGTCGATTATATACAGGTTATAGCTAAAACTACAGGTTTTTTGCAGTTCTGTGAATATATCAAGGCCGAATTGGGCTGGAATCAGCAGGAAATTGGTATCCAAGATGATTTTCTTTGTTTCTGGCATTATATGGATAGTATTACTCTGCTTTAAATATATTTCGCTGAAGAAACACAGAAATATTTATAAGATGATCAGATAAAAATATCGTATGCGAAGCAAACTTCCTCTAAAACTCATCTATAACTCATTTTTTAAGACTCCTGATCTCATTCCCTTCCTGATAAGATTCGGATTAAGAAAATATTTGACTGTTGACTGGGATTACAAAAAGCCTGAGGATAACAAACCTGTGCAACCACAGGTGCGCAGTCTGCGGGCAATACGGTGAAAAAGGATATATGCATACAGCAAATGGAAAACCTCTCCTTAAAGCGCTTGATGTTGAGGTTTATAAGAGACTTGTTGATGAGGTCGCATATTACAGGCCATTGTTCTATCTTACTGGAGGAGAGCCGTTCCTCTATCCAAAACTTATGGACCTTATGAAGCATATAAAACAAAAAGGCTGCCTTGCTACGCTGGTGACAAACGGCTCAAGACTGAAGGAGAATGCAAGACAGATAGTCGAGGATGGATGGGATTATGTCATGGTTTCTCTTGACGGCCCTGAAGAAGTGCATGACAGATGCAGGGGCGTTAAAGGCGCCTACAGGGCTGCTGTCGACGGCCTTGTAACATTGAGGAAAGAGAAAGACAGGCAGAACAAGGCAAGACCATACATCCTGACCTCAACGACAATCTCAAATGTCAACGCAGATGTGCTTGAAAAGACGTTTGAGATATGCAACGCAGTCAAGCCTGATTATATGATTGTTTACTTGTCGTGGTTCACGTCAGAGGAGCTGGGAAAAGCCCATTCCAGGATAATAAAGAAAGAATTCGGCATAGAGCCATACACATGGAGATCATACACAAACAGGTACAATGAGATTGAGCTGGATTCCCTGGTGAATGCAATAAAAAAAGTAAAGGAGAGAAGATGGCCATTCAATTATCTGATTATACCCAACATACCGTTGAAAGATGTCAAGGATTATTATAGATATCCTGCAAAGATGTTCGGCTATTCAAAATGCGCGGCGCCGTTCCTCATGGTAGACATAATGCCCAATGGGGATGTGGTGACATGCAGGGATTATGTTGACATCAAAGTAGGCAACATAACAGAGAAGCCCCTCCTTGAGATATGGAATGACAGGTGATTTGTGAAATTCAGGAAGCTTTTGATCAAGAGAAAGGGTCTGCTTCCGATCTGCTCA
>JAPLZS010000049.1:2221-4330 GCA_026394915.1 Candidatus Woesearchaeota archaeon
TGCTCAAGATGCTGCGGACTTATGGGCTACTAGATTACAACAGTATGCCTGATGTACCCTGATAATCTGTTCACAAAAGTTTCTTCATCTTAAGCGCATCGCCCATCGGGTCAGGGCTCTCATTTATTATGGTTATGGAGACTCCTTCTTTTTTCAGAGCATCTATCAGCTTCTTTGCCTTGCTCATCTGAGTGAGGATATGATTCCTCTCTCCTTTTGCAGTGTATTCAATGCCTGAGAAATGCGCAGTTATATTCTTCACGTTCCTTATCTTCTTTGCAGCATCTGCATAATCATACTCTTTGCTGTATCTTGCCTCAAGATGCGCAAAATCAATGCAGATTCCGCAGCCTGTCTCTTTTGAGAGTATGATAAGCTCGTTAAGATCTCCGAACTGAGATGCTTTTCCGGTTGTTTCAGGGCAGAGGACAACCCCCCATTTTTTCTGCCTTATCTTCTCCTGCATCTCTTCGACTGCGTCTTTCACCATCTTGTAGCATTCTTCTTTTGTGGTCTTCCCATAATATGCTGCATGGAACACAATGAACTTTGCGCCCATGTAATGCCCTCTTTCGCAGCTGTCCAGGATCCTTCTTTTTGAAGCCTCGATCTTGGGCTTTTCCTCTGATGCGAGGTTTATATAATAAGGCGCATGCACAGAGATCACAAGGCCGAGCTTCCTGTTATCCTCGCCTATCTTCTTGGCCAGTTCATTGGACATCTTCACTCCGCGCACAAACTCTATCTCAACAGCATCAAGGCCTGCTTCTTTTATCATGTGTATCCCTTTAAGGGAATCTCCGCCTGTGCCTGCCGGGCCTATTCTTATCACCATAATGATAGAGTGGCCTGCTTTGTTTTTATATTTTGTGTTCTTCATAAAGTCGCAATATTTTTAAATGATATTCCTTAATTCAACGATATGGAGCTGCTTAAAGAGGTTCTGGAGGAGATTCAGCCAGATGAGAGTAAAATAAAGAAAGAGGTAAATGATACTCTGAAAAAACTGAATCTTACGCTTAAAAGAAACAAAATAACTGCAAAGGCCATAACTGGGGGGTCCATCGCAAAAGGAACATTCCTGAAAGGGGATCATGACTGTGATGTATTTGTGAGATTCGATTACAAGAAATATAAGGATGAGACAGGAGGAGGGGAAGGAAAAGAAGCAGGAGAAGGCGGCATCTCGGATATTCTTGGAAAAGCGCTGGAAAAGGCATTTGGAAAGGGCAAAGTTGACAGGCTGCATGGCTCGAGGGACTATTACCAGATGAAGGACAGCATAAAGTATGAGATAATCCCTGTGCTTGAGATAAAGAAGTTCAAGGAAGCGAAGAACATAACAGACTGCTCCCCTATGCATGTGCTCTGGGTAAACAAGTTCCCGAAGATGAAAAAGGACATAATGCTCACAAAGGCTTTCATGAAATCAGCAGGAGTGTACGGCGCAGAGAGCTATGTGAAGGGATTTTCTGGCCATGTCGTAGACATACTCACGATATATTCAAAGGGTTTCCTCAATCTGCTGAAACAATCCCAGAAATGGAAAACAGGGCAGGTTATCGACTATTACAATTATCACAAGGGAAAGGCTATGATGAACATCAACAGGTCAAAGACTCAGTCTGCACTGATCATTGTGGATCCTATCGATCCTTATAGGAATGCGTCTGCTGTCCTCAGCGCAGAGAAATTCGGGCAATTCAGGAAGAGGGCAGCTGAGTTCCTCAAGAAGCCGTCAAAGGAATTCTTTTTTGCAGAGAGATTCGACATAGAGAAGATAAAGAAGAAAGCAGAAGGCAGGAAAGAGAGATTAAGACTAATGATCATTGATGCAAAGGCCTTAGATGGAAAAGAGGATGTGGTGGGAGCAAAACTGCTGAAAGTATTGGAATTCATCGAATCCCAGCTGAAGCAGAATGATTTCAATGTGATCGAGAGCGGATGGAACTGGGACAGGGCAGAAAAAGCGGTGTTCTGGATCATGACATCAAGAGAGGATCTTCCTGAGATGAAGACAGTTGAAGGCCCTCCTGTCAAGCTCAGGGAATATTATGAGAACTTCAGGAAAGTCCATAAAGATTCACAAGTCTTTGAGAAGAACGGAAA
>JAPLZS010000142.1:0-8087 GCA_026394915.1 Candidatus Woesearchaeota archaeon
CCTTGGAAAGAGGATCTCAAAGAAGATTGAAGAAATGTTATCCACGAATACTAAAGAATTGGATTCTCTAACTGACGAACTAAACGATTTAAAATCAAAATCAAAGAAAGGCGAAGAAAGCTATGTCCAAAATATCTTAAGCAAGATAACGAGAGTTAATGACAGAATTGAAGAACTAAACATAAAGATTAAAGATTTAAATGATGTAAAACTAAAATTAAAAAAGAAAAAATTGTTTATTGGTAAATTTATCGCAAAGTTTGAGAAAATGTATGAGAGCAAGAAACGTTATAATCTTGATGATGCAAGATATGAGGTTATAAACAACTACCAAGAACCTGAAGAAAAAGAGTTAATAACTAAACTTTTAGATATGAATTTAATAACTTCAGAAATTATTTCTGTTGCAGAAAAAGATGGTGCTGACAGGGAACAAGAAGAGATAGCAAGTGTTACCCATGGTTTTGTAGGGGCTGATTTAGCAGCACTAGCAAAAGAGGCTGCAATGGTTGTCTTAAGAAGAATACTGCCTGAACTTGAATTAAGAAAAGAGGGAGCTATACCTACTGATCTTTTGGATCAATTGAATGTCAAACAGAATGATTTTAAAGAAGCACTTAAGTTCGTAAGGCCTTCTGGAATGAGAGAAGTCCTGGTTGAGATTCCTGATGTCAAATGGGAGGATGTAGGTGGTCTTGAAGATGTCAAGCAGCAGCTCAAGGAAGCTGTTGAGTGGCCTTTGAAAAAACCCGAAGTCTTCACAAGGATGGGGATAACTCCTCCTAAAGGAATCTTGCTTTATGGCGCTCCAGGAACAGGGAAGACAATGCTTGCAAAGGCTGTTGCAAATGAGTCAGGCGCAAATTTCATACTTGTAAAAGGCCCAGAACTCTTATCCATGTGGGTCGGAGAGAGCGAGAGAGGAGTGAGGAAGGTATTTGAGAGAGCAAGACAGGTCGCTCCTGCTATAATATTCTTTGATGAGATCGATTCATTGGCTCCAAGCAGAGGTGGGCCTCAATCAGTTCATGTTACAGAAAGTGTTGTGAATCAGCTTCTTACCGAGATGGATGGTCTTACAGAGATGCATGATCTAGTGATAATCGCTGCAACTAACAGACCAGATATGCTTGACACAGCGATGCTCAGGCCAGGAAGATTTGATAGGATTATACTCACACCAATACCTGACAATAAAACCCGGGAAAAGATATTTGAGATACATGCAAAGAAAATGCCCCTCAAGAATGTTGACCTGCATAAGCTTGTAGACCAGACAGAAGGGTTTGTTGGAGCAGATATTGATGCATTGTGCAGAGAAGCTGCAATATTCGCATTAAGAGAAGACATAAAAGCAAAGGAAGTCACGATGAAAGATTTTGAAGAGGCTTTGAAAAAAGTCAGGCCATCTGCCACAACAGAAATAGAGAAGGAATACAAAGATCTTGAGGGCAAGTTCACGCAGGCCAGGGCAAAAGAGATGGCAAAGGACAAGCCGAGCTATTTCGGATGATCAATCCTAAAACTTATTTTATGATCTTTTTATCTTCAAGCGATGTTTACTAAACATTTATGAGAATATCGTTCTTATCTCTGATTTTGCCTCTTCAATCTGACGTACGCTGAGCTTCATTCCCTGCTCTGTATATTCTGGTTCACTTGTTATTGAATATATCCTTTCCTGGGCAGAGGCCTGTCTTCTCATTCCTTCAGGCAGATCAGGATCAATTCCAGTTGCTTTCATCACGTCAAGCGGGAACTTTCCAGGGTCTGCTGTCGCATAGATCACAGCAAGCTGGTCATGCCTTCCTTTAAGATGGTCTTCCAATGCAGCCCATCCTACTGCAGTATGCGGATCTAATATCACTTTATGTTCAAAGTAGACATAGCTCATTGTAGTGTAATGCCTTTCGTTGTCTATGCTTTCTGATATGATATCCCTTCTCATCGCATCCATGTCAGGCATCCTGTCAATCACTCCCTCTCTCTTCACTTTCATTGTGGCAGGATCTCTTTCATCAGACATATGCCCTCCATAGAAATCAATCAGTCTTGCAAGATTGCTCGGATGTGATACCATCATTGCAGAGGAAGGCGAACTTCTTGACGGGGACACGACATACTTGCCTGTTCTCAGGAAATCAGGGAACTCAGTGTTCTCATTCACTCCGCAGATTATCAGCGAGATAGGAAGCCCCATCTCTTTTGCTATCACAGTGCCCATCATGTCTCCGAAATTTCCAGAGGGTATGACTGCAATCATCTCTTCATATATGTCAGCAACCCTTGAATAAGCAAAGAAAGGATATACTGCCTGGGGCAGGAGCCTTCCGACGCTTATTGAGTTTGCTGATGTGAACCTCTCTTCATCATGGAATACTTCTCTTGCAAATTCCTTGTCGCCCAAAATAGTCTTTGCCAATGCCTGGCACACATCAAAATCGCCATTGATCTCGAATGCATGGACATTTCCTCCAAGAGTCGTCATCTGCCTTCTCTGGCCCTCGCTTATCGTGCCTTTCGGGAAGAAAACGATATTGTCCACGTTGTCAAGCCCGTAAAGAGAATCTGCAACAGCTCCTCCTGTGTCTCCGCTTGTCGCAACAACAACAGTCCTTCTGAGACCTTTCTTTGAAAGAAAATGATTCAATGCCCTTGAGAAGAATCTTGCTGCATAATCCTTGAATGAGTATGTGGGCCCATTAGTAAGCCACATTATGCTTGTCTTTCCTGTCACGTTCTGCACTTCTGTCGGAATCTTCTTTGGATCATAAGCATCATCAAGGATGGATTCAAGCTCTGCAGGAGGGATCTCTTTGCTGAGAAAAGGGTTCAGCACGTTGAATGCAATGCTGGCATAGGCCATATTTCTCATGCTTAGCAGATTTCCGAAGCTTATCCGAGGGATATTATTCCCTTTCTTCTTTATTGTTTGTGCTGTAATAGCTTCCACGCATACCTGCAAAAAATTTATTCGGTTTATAAATCTTTTTGTTTTAATTACTCCGGAGTTATCACATATAGAAATCTTTATTAATCCTGATTGAAAAACACAGCATATGGTACTTGTATTGGGGGAGAATTATCCGCTTGAGCTTCTGAAAGAGCTGAGAGACAGAAAAATAAAGTGCAAGACAGGCCCAGAAGCAGAACAGGAGGATATCCGCGAGCTCAGGATAGGCATACTCAACATAATGCCGCAGGCAGAGACCTATGAATTCAGCCTGCTGTATCCTCTTGGAGCATCAGTGATACAGGTGATTCCTGTGTGGTTAAGGCTCCGGAACCATGTATATGGAAGCGCAGATAAGGAGCATCTTGAAAAGAATTATGTCTATTTTGATGAGGCAACAGCTGAAAAAAGCCTTGACGGCCTGATAATAACAGGAGCTCCTGTTGAGGACGCTGGGGCGGCCTTGCAATGGCAAAATATATGGGAATTGAGAAGACCAAATTTGACAAGAAGCTTTTTGGTGTCTTTGAGACAGTGAATCTTACCAAGAACAGGGGCCTTCCAGAGCAGCATTATGTCATGCGCATGATGGATGATGTTTTCTGGTATCCACAAAGCAGGCATTCAGGGATTGAAGACAGTGTTCTTGAGCGCGAGCAGCGCGAAGGAAGGATAACCCTGCTTGCGCATTCTCCTGAAGCAGGCTACACTATCTTTGAGACTGCTGACATGAGATTCCTTATGAATCTCGGGCATCTTGAATACAGCCGGAACAGGCTTGTTGAAGAATACAAGAGAGATATAGGGCAGGGAAGAAAAGATGTCTGTGCGCCGAAGAATGTTAATCTGGATTATCCCCTGAGCATCTGGCGTGCTAACATGGATGCATTCTTCTCAGGCTGGATTGAGTTCATCCATAACAAAGCGCAGGGAAACGGGAAATATACTCAGTGAGAAAATATTAAATTAGATTACTAATTCCTCGACCTTCACTTTCAGCTCGTCTATAAGTTTTTTCTGGCCATAATCATATATATCTGGTATATCCAGCGAAATCATCCTCTTCTGCATGTATAATTTAGGGAATCTCTTTGCCAGCTCTGTCCTCTGCTGGTCTTCCATGACAACAACAACATCTGCCCAGGACAATTCTTTCTCTGTAACAGGATGCTCATTATAGAGGCCGGCAGATTTAGTCTCAAACCTGCCTTTGAACAGCTCTTCTGCTGTCTTGCTCCTGTTCTGATTCTGGTTGCAGATGAATAACAGCTTCATATACACAATCAAGAAGGCGAATAATATAAAGTTTGCTGAGATTTCTATTTCTTTGCAAAGAACTTATACCCAATCATCTTATAGACTAGTTTTGCCGCAAGGTAATCGCAGCCGTGCATGTTCTTCATCGGAGCCAATTCGACCAAGTCAAAACCCACAACATTTTTCTTCTCAAACACTCTTCTGAGGAATTTTATTACCATGTACCAGTCTAATCCTCCTGTGACAGGAGTTCCTGTTGCAGGCATTATAGACTGATCAAATACATCAATATCAAATGTTATGAACACATCATCGCTTAACTTTCCTATTGCTTTGTCAAACCATTTATCATTGTCGTAGATATCCTTTGCCATGAAAATAGGATAATTAAATTTTTTTATCTTCTCTGCCTCTGGCCTGCTGAAATCCCTTATCCCCACCTGCACAGCAGGGCATAATTCCCTTATCCTGCTCATCACAGCAGCATGGCTGTATATTGTGCCTGTGTACTCATCCCTAAGATCAGCGTGGGCATCAAGCTGAAGGACAGACAGCTTTGAATATTTTTCCTTGTAGGCCTTGATTGCGCCTGTTGTGATAGAATGCTCTCCTCCAAGTATTGCGAGGAATTTGTTCTCTGAGACATGTTTCTTTGAAGCAGCATAGACTGCTTCGACATTCTTGTCTGCTGTCTTTTCTTTTATTTCTTTGTCATCTGTCCAGATGCCGACTTCTAATATCGTCTCTCTGCCGAGCTCTTCATCATAGATCTCAAGCTGCTTTGATGTCTCGATTATGACTTTCGGAGCCTTTGAAGTGCCTTTCTCATAGCTTACAGTGCCTTCAAATGGGACCTGCATGATGACTGCCTTGCTGTCCTTGTAGCTCTTTGCCTGCTCTTCCTCTAGGCCCATGAAGTTGTCTGGGAATTTCATGTTATCCACTGTTTTATTTTTATATATAAATTTAACTGATTAGGGGTATATCTAGGGGAAAGTTTTATAAAACTTTCTATATTCTGAGAGGTTATGGCACGCAAGAAACCAGAGGACGTAATCCTGAAGAGATCAGTCTCTCCTAAAGGCCTTGCTGAGGTCAGGGGATTTGATTTCTCTAAATCTTTTGATATAACCGATTTCCTTAACTCTTATGCTTCAACCGGCTTCCAGGCAACGCACCTTGCAAAGGGAATTGAGATAATCAAAGCAATGAGAAAGGCCAAAGCAAGGATATTTTTAGGCTACACTTCAAACATGGTAAGCTCTGGATTGAGAGAAGTCATTGCTTATTTAGTTAAGAATAAGATGGTTGACGTCCTTGTAACCACAGCAGGCGGTGTTGAGGAAGACATAATAAAATGTTTGAAGCCATTCCTTATCGGAGATTTTCACTGCGATGATGCTGATCTTCGTGAGAAGGGAGTGAATAGGATAGGAAATATCTTTGTTCCTAATGACAGGTACATAGAGTTTGAGAAGCTGATGAATAAGTTCTTTTTACGCATGCTTGAGAAGCAGAAGGTTATTTCTGCTTCTGAGTTCATATTTGAATTAGGCAAAGAGGTAAAGGATGAAAATAGCATATGCTATTGGGCAACCAAGAATAATATTCCGACCTTTTGTCCGCCTTTGACTGATGGATCAATCGGAGACATGATGTACTTTTTCAAGAAAAAGCATCCTGAATTCAAGCTTGATATAAGCGATGATATTGTCAAGATAAATGACATTGCGCTAAATTCTGAGAAGACTGGCGTTATTATACTTGGTGGAGGCCTTGCCAAGCATCACACTATAAATGCTAATCTGTTCAGGGAAGGCACTGATTTTGCAGTGTATGTCTGCACTGGGACAGAATATGACGGAAGCCTCTCAGGAGCAAGGCCAAGAGAAGGCATGTCCTGGGGAAAGATTAAGGCCACAGCAACAGAGACCCACATAGAAGGCGATGCAACGATTATATTCCCGCTGCTTGTGCTGTGCGGGTTTAAGAAATTCTAAGCTGTAATATCTATATACCAGTTGTAATAATATTATCACTCATGTTAATTCTGTAACTATAAAATGAGGCGTTTACAAAAGCAGATCGCCATCTTGAGAAAACAACTTCACAATATCTCTTGTCTTTAACACCTTTGTTCTTGTTTGCTTTTCAAGATGGGAGTCATCTGACCATATCTTAGAATCTTCTATGCTAAAAGCTGTTGCCAGGAAAACGACATCATCAGGATCAATCTTTCCCAGAAGATCATTCGCTTCCTCTATCTTTGGTTTAATCCGTTCTTCTGGAACCAATGTTATATGTTTCAGCAGATGATTTAGCAATTCAGCATATTCTTCTTCATTCATCCCCGACTTTTCAAGAACCAAACCCTTATACTTCCATACCTCATGGAAGGACATTTCTGGATAATGGAACTTCCATCCGGATTCAACTATTATCTTTCTTACTGTAGAATCTTTGATAAGCCCGGCAAGAAGGATATTTGTGTCAATGACAAGAATCATCTTTTTAGACCAAGTTTTTTCGCAACTGTTCCATCAATCTTGCTTGCTATGGAGTCTACATCCTTCTGAGTCAGCTTGCTTTTTGCAGTCAGTTTGTCCATCATGTCCAAATCCTCTATCTTCTGAGAGATGGATTTCCTGACTACTTCACTCCACCTGATCTCAGAGTGTTCTCTCATCCTTGTGTGCAGATCTTCTGGTATTGCTAAAGTTATATTTGACATGTTTTATCACCTTATGTGTATAGATGTGATTACACATATATAAACTTTTCGCTTTTTTTCGTAAAAACGCTCATAAACAGCTTACTGCTTGGTTTCAGGAACATTTAAAAACAACAGCCTCTTTCTAAGTCATATAATGAAAAAGACTATAATCTTGGCAATTCTCCTGATGTTCATAGCAGGATGCTCAGCAGTGCAAAAAACAACTCCTACAATAAATACAATCCAGGATCTGATGCTTGATTCACAAGACCTTCAGCAGCTTGGGCTGACCAGCAATACTAATGAAACATATCGTCAGATGTTTGAGATAAGCAATGGGACTGATTGCAGGATAGATGAGGAGTATACGAATATCGTAGATTCATCACCTGGGCAATACAGCATCTGCGACTACACTCTGAATGATACTGATATAATCATTGAATTCCAGAAATTTGCAAATTACGAAGCACTGAATGGCTCATACCAGTATGGATCCGAACACTTGTATAGTGTTGAAGGCCTGATGAGCGAGAATGACTACGGAGACCAGAGCAGGTTCAGAGTAAATAATGTGAATGATTACGGAGGCCAGTTCAATCCTCCAGGAGTCTATTTCTATCATCTCTGGTTCACAAAGGGCCTGTACATGATCCACATCACATCCAAAGGCACTGACAAAGAGGCCAAAGATGACATTGCAAAGATAGGACGACTGATACTTGGGAAGATGGGTGGATGAGATTATGTTGCTAGCGCTGAATGGGTTTAAGAGATTCTAGAATCGTAATATTTATATACTAGTTGTAATAATACTATTACATATTAGTAATAGTATTATTATAAAAAGGTAATGATTAAACATGAAGAACGAGCAGAAGATAATAAGGTTTTTGATAGACCGCAAGGATGAGCCTTTCAGCATAAACTCTATAGCTAAACAGCTTAAGATGAATTACAGGATAGCTTTTGAGGGGGTAAAAAAGCTTGAGAAAGAAGGTATTGTTGCCATAAAAAGGCTTGGAAACTCAAATCAATGCGTTTTTAGCTATCATTTCAATGAAAAGATTCTAGAGGCAGAGAACCAGAAAAAGAATGATTTCCTGAAGAACAAGACATTTAAGGTGATATACAACCGTCTTATGGAGATAAAAAACCCTTTTT
>JAPLZS010000142.1:8111-10380 GCA_026394915.1 Candidatus Woesearchaeota archaeon
TATTCGGCTCTTATGCAAAGGGAACACAGACAAAACAATCTGATATGGATTTATGTGTCATAACTGATAATGAAGAGACCAAACAAAAAGCTGAACAGATCATCAGGAATGTGCCTTTCAATATCCATTTCTTATGCTTCACAACAAAAGAATTTATAAACATGCTTAGCACAACAGAGCTGAATGTAGGGAAAGAGATTGTGAAAGATAATATAATCCTCAAGGGGGCAGAAGGATTTTATGAGATGGTGAATTATGTTGGATAATAAGAGGATAGATGAAGCAAAGTCCAATATAAAGAATTATCTTGCAGAAGGCTTAATATCAAAAGAGACGTTCAGGCAGCTGGTTTTTGACACATATATGAAAAATCACCGTGAATCATTGAATCTGGCAGAACATATCCATACAAACAATCTTTCCAATCTCTGGACAATTGTAACAAGCTATTATTCCATGTTTTATATAGCAAATGCTGTGCTCTATAAATTAGGATTTAAAGTGGGGGGCAAACTAGCCCATAAAGTCACAGCAGATGCGCTGATAGAATTTGTCAGGAAAAGACTGAAAGATTCCCTGCTGAAGGATTATGAAGCTGCGAAAGAGGAAGTATTGGAGATAATGCAGTCAAAAGCCGATGCAATCATCGATTCTTTTGACAGGGAGCGCGGAAAAAGGTCAATATTCCAGTATGAGACAACAGAAGAGATAAAGAACAGCAAGGCAAATACTTCATTGCTGAGAGCCAGGCAGTTCAGCATAGAGATGGAGAAATTGTTGTAAGAAAATGTCAAACAAAGAAAATATAGAATAGGATGGCTTTAAAATGGAAGAAAATGATCTCTGGTCAGAAGGCTCTTTCGCAGAAACAATGGGCCCAGAAGACTGGGAAAAAAAGAAAAGGACTTTTTCTATGAAGCATGATGAAGAAATGAATCACAACTGCAGAAAATGCAGCAAGAAGATATCTGCGCACAACAAAGATTGGCATGATAGGATGTGCGATGATTGCTTTAATAAAGAACATCATCAAGACCTTGACGAAAACCAAAAGACACTATTTGATGTTTAATCCAGCACCACCCATTCCGTCTTTTCCACCGCAAACCTTAAATATTTGCTGGTTCTACTGTTCCTTGTAGAAAGAGAGGCATCTTCCGCAGCCTTTACGTGGGAAGAGACTACATTGAGAGGAAGACGAAAGACATCCAGAAGATCACTGCCAAATTAAGGGATATAATCAAGAAGAAGCTATGAACACCTCATCCACATCACCTCCAAAGGCCCCAATAAAGAGGCCAAAGAAGACATTGCACGGATAGGACGACTGATACTGGGGAAGATGGGTGGATGAAGGGTTGGGGAGAATTAAGTTCTTAATATATCAAATTAAGATAGAAAACTTATTAAAACAGCCTTTTGCCATTACTATAAAATTTATCTTTCTTTGTATCAATTGTTATTGAGGCTGCAGGTATGCCTTGGTCAATAAAATATTGAAGTGTTCTCTTTTGCTTTTCTGACAATCCTTTTTCTAAATCAATAGGTTTTAATTCAATCTTTTGCTCTTCTTCCTTCTTTTTTGCTTTTTCTTCATAATATCTTTTGGGATATATTGTTATTCTTACAACACTTTTTCTTTCATGATCGTTATTTACTAATTCTTCGTTCTCCTCAGAAACGTTTCTTAAACTTATTCTTGCCTTATTTTTCTTATGATGTTCCTTTCTCTTCATTTTTGATTTTAGCTCATGTTGATGTTCTATTTTTCTTGCATTTCTCGCTTCTAACATTTGGCTTTGTTCTCTTATCTTTGATTCTATCATCGGTTTTATTTCTTCTTCACAAAAGCCGCTCTACCATGCTGCGGCTTGTTTTGCTTCCAATTACTTAGTTACATTATTAAACGTTGTCGAGTCGATCTATGAATCTATTGGTATAAGCCAAACAAATGCGCGAAAAGCCTATTTACCCTTACTTGATATACTCTCTAAGCAATTCCAAGTCTTCTGGCCTGAACCTAATGCTCTTGACAGAACCACTTGATAATTGTTTATCCCTTAAGATCATAATGCCATTCTCCTTAATATCTGTTAATCTTCTGTTTTACACTTCAATCAGATTATCTGGAAAATCTTTATAATCTTTTTGATATTTCTTATGTGAAATTAGTATTATTTGCTTATTTTTAGTGCGAGGGGCGGCAAGAACCCTCGCGGGTTGAGCGAAGCGAAACCCGCAGTGAATTGCCTATAAGACCCCCGAGCGA
>JAPLZS010000080.1:0-3279 GCA_026394915.1 Candidatus Woesearchaeota archaeon
CTTGATTTCATAAAGCACACAAAGAGCATTGGCGCAACCCTGCTTGCAACCTCTGAAAGGACGACGCAGAACATAGATGAGATAAGGTTCTCTGTACAGGACTTCATCTTTGAAGGCCTTATCAATCTCTCGATGGTAAGGAAAGGCTCTGTTTTTGAGAGGTGCATCCATGTCTACAAAATGAGGGGCCAGAGCCATCTTCTTGGCATATTTCCATTATCCATATCAAACAAGGGAATGATTGTGCATACTCAGCAGATACCTTTCTCGCTGATTGATCAGGATGCAAGGAAGAAAAACAATAGCAAATGACGCAGTGATTAACCATGAAAAACAAAAGAGTGCCAACTTTTATATCAGGTTTTGATGACTTGATACAGGGAGGCTTAAGTGAAAGGAGCGTAAACCTCGTTATTGGAGGAGCAGGCACAGGCAAGACCATATTTGCCATACAGTTTCTTGTGAATGGCATAAAGAATCTGGGAGAGACAGGGGTATACATCACATTTGAAGAAAGAAAAGACAAGCTTTATTCTGATATGCTCAGCTTTGGATGGGATCTTGAAAAGTATGAGAAGCAGGGCAAGTTCATATTCATACAGTACAACCCAGAGCAGGTGAAGAAGATGCTGATTGAGGGCGGAGGCGTAATAGAGGGCATAATAACAAAGACAAAGGTAAAGAGGCTTGTTATAGATTCGATAACCTCATTTGCATTGCTCTACAAGGATGCGCTGATAAGGAAGGAAGCAGCCCTTTCATTGTTTGAGCTTATAAACGACTGGGGGTGCACGGCTGTCCTCACAGCGCAGCATCCATCGAACGGGGAGATATTCTCAACAACGCTTGAGTTTGAGGTTGATTCTATCATAAGGTTTTACAACCCAAAGATGGAAGGCGTGAGAAAAAGAGCGTTTGAGATAATAAAGATGAGAGGAACAAAGCATCCGCTGAAGACAATGACAATGGGGATAACAGACAATGGCATTGAGTTCATCCCGGCAAAGATCATCAAATGCTGATCATTTTCTGCAGGCTTTTTAATATAATCTGAATATAATCTGCATGCGCAATCTTAACAAGAAACTTTAAATAAGCAGCCCGTTCTATACACAAAAAAGAGGTGTTGAATGCAGAAATCACAGGTTAGCCTTGAGTATCTTCTTATTACAGGCTTTATTTTTGTGATAATAATCCCCATATTCTATTATTCCCTCAGGGAATCCACAGAGCAGATAAGACTCAATCAGGCAGAAGACGCAGTTATAACCCTTGCGAAGACAGCTGATTCAGTGTATGCTCTTGGCCCAGGAAGCAGGGACTATGTTGAGATAATGATCCCTCCTGGCGTGACAGGGTACATTGTAAATGATACTGAAGTATCCCTGATCATAGGCATTGGGGGCGCGAGCTCAGAAATATCCTATTTCTCACAGGCTATGCTGACAGGATCTCTGCCGACAACAGCAGGCGCATACACGATACCTGTTGAGACGCTTGAGTCAGGCATAGTGCAGATTGGGGCAGGCAATGACACAATGCCCCCTGTGATCTTATACACATATCCAAACGGAAGGATAAATTTCAATGACATAACAATAAAGGCAAACACAAACGAGCCTGCATTGTGCAAGTACGATGCAGAAGACATTGATTATGCCTCAATGGACAGCGTCTTTGTCGGAAGCCTTATGGGACATGAGATTCATCTCGGAGTGCTTGATGATGGAAATTATATATCCTATGCAAGGTGCATAGACGCTTCAGGCAATGTGATGCATAGCTCTGCAATAATAAATTTCACTATAAACACAACTATCACAGGCGGCAACCAGACAAACGGGACTTATGAACCAGACCCCCCGATAATCACCCTGATAGCCCCTCCTGACAACTCGACAGACAGCGATGGGATTGTCTTGTTCCAGTACAATGCAACAGATGCCTCGACAATAGCGTTCTGTAAACTCATACTGAATAATACAGTTGAAGGGCTTGTTGCAAACATAAGCAAGACAGGCATAAACAACATGACAAATGCAGGGATTGACTACGGCAGATACAACTGGAGCATAAACTGCACTGATGTGCATGGAAATGAAGGCGCAAGCAGCACAAGGAAGATATTCATAAATTATGTGCAGGATCATGATGTTCCTGTTGTCTATCTCATGTCGCCTGCAAACAGCACAACAAGGAACAACTGGCTTGTGAAATTTGCGTATAATGTAACTGACCAGACATCAGCTGTATCATCATGCACGCTGCACATGAACGGCACAATGGACACTGGCGAGAAGCTGTCATGGGATATAGTTGACCAGACCATATCAGAGAACAGCGCCGAGAGCATAACCATTCCTCTTTTCAGGGCAAACTACACCTGGCAGATGAGCTGCATTGACAATAGCTACAATGCAAACACAGGCTATTCAGAGAAGAGAAACATCAGGATTAATGTGACTGCAGGCGGAGAGGCATTCATAAACAGCTGCCCAGGATGGTGCGGATGGCAGGGTCTTAGCAATGGTTTATGCGCGCAGACCCCAAGCAAATGCGACAACAACTGCGGATTGCCCAACAGCCCAAGCTGCTATTCAGGCAGCAGTGTTTCTGCGCAGTACTGTCTAGGGGGCTCGCAGGCAAATACATGCTGCTGCATATTATGATCTCCTGACAGCAATAGGCAATAATATCCAGATGATATCATGAAAGATAAAGAAATAGGCGAAAAGATAAAAAGAACGAGAAGAGCAGGGATATCAAGGAAATCCCAGGTGAGCATAGAGATGGTTTCAGCAATAGGGATAGCCCTTTTCATATTCATCTTTATCTCCTTCTTTGCGTACATGATCAACAGCAGCAAAACAACTACAGAGGATATGTACAGAAAAGGGGGCCTTTGCCTGAAGATATCCAACATGATATCAGAGCTGTATATCATCGGCCCGGGCGCAGAGTTCAATATGGCATTTGATTATGATGTGGCATTTGAGTCAGCCAACTCAATATTTGTCAGCTCTTCCTCTGGCAGCGAAGTCTTCTGCAGGTCGCCTGTTCTGTTCACAAACGGCAACAGCACATCCTTCACAATCCATAAAGGAGATGTTTCATTAAAGAATCTGGACGGACAGGTGGTGATACAATGAACCATCTGATAAACAGCCTGATCAGCAATGATAGCGGAAGCAGAAGGAGAATGAACAGCATAAAAAAGAGATCGCAGCTTGGAATCAGCGATATCTTCTTTGCATCGACAATACTTCTTGTCCTGATAGG
>JAPLZS010000080.1:3346-5445 GCA_026394915.1 Candidatus Woesearchaeota archaeon
GATGACTGGGAGCAGAATTCAAGCATGGCAAGGGTGATAGGCCTTGCATACAAATGGAACAATGAAAGGAACATATCGCCGCAGAAAGTTGAGAGTTTTGTGAAAATCAGCTACAACGCCACAAGAGAGCTGTTTGGCGCTGGTTATGACTTCTATTTCAGGATAACAGACACTGAAGGAAATATAATAGCGGAAAAAGGGCTGAAATCAAAAGGAACTCATGCTGTCAGCATAGAAAGAAGGGTAATATACGGAGAAAATGACACGATATTATCATTTGTTTTATGGAAATGATCAAATAGAAGTTATCATCAATGTAATAAAGGAGCGGGTTGAATATGGCAAAATTGAAGCATGCAATAGGCAAGAAATCATTTGTGTTATCCCTGGACATGTTCATTGCAGTGATAATAACAATCCTGGTCATGACTGCTGCTCAAAGGAATATCTCAAAAGCAGAGGAAAACAGCATATCAAATGCCCAGATGATATCCGCAGGTTCTGATATAGCTGCTTTGCTTGACCACAGGGAAGTCCTGCAGACTCTTGATGAGAATAATATAGAATCAAGGATGAATGACCTCCTTCCCCAAAATTATGACATGTCGCTCAAGATAGTCGTGGATGACGGCACTGTGCTGTATGTCAGCAATTCAACGCCCGAAACACAGCTTTCTGCCGCAGGAAAAAGGTTTTTCACGATAAAGGACGGAAACTCGATAAAAAACAATGCTTATGTGATTTACCAGATATGGACGAGATGATGAAGATGATGATGCAGGAGCGAGATCATAAGATCATAACATGGCAGGCAGGAAGGACATGAAAATAATGAGAAAAACAATGGGAAAAAAGGCATTCCTCTTCACACTCGGGATGCTGCTTGTCACGCTTGCAATACTCTCATTCGCAAAGTTTGTATCTGAGGAGTCTGGAAATGAAAAGGGATTCTTCCAGATGGCTGCAATAACAAACAGGCTTGATGATGCTGACAGCTCGCTCCAGAGAAGCATCGCTGATGTATTCATTCTGCATTCAGGCATAGAAGTGAGCACAGGCAATCATTCAATTGTCTTTGAAGAGCCATTGCCCAATGACGCAGGAGGTTTTGCGTCAGGCCTTGCCAGGCTGAAACGATTTGCAGAGGCAAATGATACCACCGTACATATCGATACCAATGAGACTGTCTCTGAGATTCCTCTCTTCATTCTGCCGCAAAACACAGTTTACAGGCACAACTTCAGCAACAGGGAGATATTGGTTGCGCTTCCAGGGGATCCCAATTCAAGCATAATCAGATATAAGACAACGCTCACAATACCTGAGAATGTATCATGCTCATGGGATTATGATCCAGGTCACTTCAGTTATCAGCTTGATGTGATAAGCCCAAAAGAATCCGGGTGCGACAGCACAAAACAGGTGAGTCTTGCAGACAATGCCATGATAACAATCGCCAGCCAGAAATCTCCTTCCAACAGGATATACCTGAGCCTGAACCGGGATTCAATCAGTATAAAAATGGATGATGCAGGCACATTCAACATCAGCACAAAGAGCGAAATCACCTTTTATTCAGCGCCAGGTGGGGTATGGCTGGGAAATGGCACAGTAGAGATAAGATTTGATGAATTTAATCTGAAGAAGAAAGGCGGCGTTAGGATAATATGATTCAACAGTCATGTTCATTTGAAATCATGTCAAAACAGATTTATTTAGCATTTACTATTTCAAGATTAAGACACATGTTTATTAATAAATTTATATATGAAGCATGATTATAGGATCAATATAGGGCGGATTGCATATCAGGGTGATTAAATGTTTGAAAGACTGCTATTAAACATAAAAAAGAAGAGTATGCATAATAAGATAAAAAAGGCAAAGAGCATTATCAAAAAAGGCAGTATAAAAAAAGCAGAGTCAGTATACAGAAAGCTTATTGTTGATTATAAAGAATTCTGCATAAAAGCAGCATACTTTGAAAAGCTCAGCATATATCATGACCTGCTGGATCTTTATAATGAATTTAATGAATTGAAAAAAATAAGGGGCAGAGAGAAAAAGCCTGCAGAAGTGAGAATAAAGGCTATAGAGGC
>JAPLZS010000032.1:0-1282 GCA_026394915.1 Candidatus Woesearchaeota archaeon
GGAAAGGCATTGACCGGCAAGATCGCTTCTGCACACGGCAACAGCGGAGCTGTGAAGGCAATCTTCGACACAGGGATGCCGGGCCAGAGCCTGGGCCAGAAGGTTTCTATTGAGTGATTCTTTGTTTGAATAACCTCAAAATTGTTTGAGAATCTGACTAATCTATTTTGTGAATATTTCTTCATAGCTTTTGCCGTCATCGAATAAAAACCAGACATGGCAAAGGTCATGCTTTTTTTAATTTAACAAGTTCTGCGAATGTTTGGGCAATCAAGTGGATACTTGGGGGTGGCGGGCGGGGGATTTTGATATTTGTGCAATTGAGGGAGGTGGATATTGTAGGAATTGTTAGAGATATATCTCTAATCTATTATGAAAAAACTAAATAAATAATGCAAGAAATCCTAAAACTCTTTCGCAACAGCCTTCTCGAATGCAGAAAGGTCTTTCTTGATCCTTTTCATTGAATCAAGCAGGGCTTCTCTTGCGCTCTTTCCTGCTGTCTCAACAATCAGGTGAGGTGCCTTTATCGAAGGGTGCTTCACAGTGTATGCTGCTGCCTTGACAGCCTCATCATTCCAAAGCTCTTTCCTTATTATGTTGCACAGAGTAGCGTCTTCGTCCTTTACCTCGACTACAATCCTGTTCTTTGTCTCTTCTATGACATTTATTTCCATTAAAAGCACCTAATATTAAGGAAAAAGAGGCCATTTATAAATGTTACTATGAAGAATTTGGGTGTTTTTTTGGTTTGTCCTATAAAATCATATATAATATTCACAAGAATTAATAATTGTTGGCTGGCTACGTTTTATTCCATTTCTGGCAAGTATTACTTCTCTATAATCTCCAGATGCATGATACAATTTGTCTACTAAATGAATAGCATCTTGAAATTCTTTCCATTCTCTAGACATTAGATTCTTTTCTAGGGATTTATCAATAAATTGCTCTAATTTTTCTCCTAAATCGTCTAATCTATCCCTAAAATTAAACAGAAACTTGAAATCTTCATCATTATTGTCTAATTCATCAAAGGGGATTTCTGAATAATAAATGAGCATATTATTATAAGCACAGATTATCATTTGTAACATTTCCTTCGGTTGCTCTTCATACTGATCGGCAAGGTTTGACATAGCACCCCTCAAACCACAGAATAACATACCCATACTAGGTCTTTCCCAATTCATTCGCCATTCGCTAAAATCAGCGTTAGCTAGAATTTCAAGTTTTCTTGCATAGTCCATAACTACTTAAGAATTATAACAGATATATAAGT
>JAPLZS010000032.1:1318-3711 GCA_026394915.1 Candidatus Woesearchaeota archaeon
CACAGAGTCTTCTGAATTTTCTCCAATCTCCAGCAGCCAACTTTAATCCGATGTATTCTCTTCTTGTGGAAGAGCTGAGTGGCCTTCAATGGAAAGTCATACTCCCAGTAGTGCGATATCTTGAACCCATGGTCAGCAGAGATCTTCTGCATGAAATCCTTTGATGTTGCCTTGTGGAAAGAATAGATTGTGTCAGTTATTGAGAATGCCTTTATCAGGAAATCCCTGTCTGCATGCTTCTGCTTTGTGCCGAACGGAGGATTCTGTATCACAACATCGACTCTCTGTGTGAAATCGCTCACATCAGAATGGTTGAATTCTGTCTCACCCATTTCAACGAAGCTTGCAAGGTTCTGTTTCGCGATTTCAAGCACGTTCTCATCAGAATCAATGAAAAATACTTTTCTTGCGCCGAGTATGAGTGCGCCGATTCCGAGAAGGCCTGTTCCGCAGCCAAGATCCGCGATAATCTTGTCCTCTATGTCTTCCTGATAATATGCATTCCAAAGGACATCTGCGCCTATCTCCGAGTCAACAGGATACTGTTCTGAAGAAAGATCAGGCTCTTCGAACACGCTCAGCTTAGAGAGCTCGACTGCAAGCCTTGCTTTTGAATTTACCAGCCGCATCATTTTTATTTTTTTATTTTTTACCCCTTCTTTTTGCTTTAGGGCCTGTAATACCGCTTTATATTTATGTTTTGCGTTTTTATAATGAAATTATCTTCATATATGCAAAAATCATCAATCAAAATCTTTATAAACAACCGGCCTCAACCAAATCTTACTGAGGTAATAGGGGTTAGGTTAGTTAGGGGGTGTAAAGGTGGTGTTTAGAACAAAAGAGGTTACTATGCAGTGTGTCCAGAAACAAATTTCTGGCGAGCTGTCCATCATGGACAGGAAGATAAGGAATTCTTTCAGCGTCATAAAAGAGGAATTTGAGGATCACCTCAATGCAATCAATGAGAACACTCAGGAGATCGGGAGCCATTATGAGTCCGTCTCTGAGCTGAACAGGAAGATCGAGAAGCTCAACGAGAGGATGGACCAGATGTCAGCAATGGTCAAGGAGCTCTCTCAGGAGAGGAACAGCATATCGCTGAGTTCCGACGAGCAGAGGATATTCCTTTCATTGTACATGAACGAAGGGTTCACAGGCTTTGATGACATTGTAGGGGCGACTCACTTCAATCCAGACCATGCAAGGAATCTCATAGCGTCAATGCTTGACAAAGGAGTCAGGCTTGTGAGGGAGATAAACGAAGGGAGATTATATTTCAAGCTTAATCCTCATTTCAAGGCAAGGCAGCTGAGGGAGAATGTAGTCAAGATAAATCCCGATGTGATAAGGAAGATGGAGAACAAGGTGCTTGAGGCATTCTTCTGAGAATGTCTTTTTTTAATTTATTATTATTTTCAATTTTATCTTTTATTATCTCTTATTTTTCTTTTTTACCTTATTTTCTTCAAATTTCGCGAATTCATACTTTATCACATCATTCCTCACTTCGCCAAGGAATAGCCTGTGCATGCCGAACCAGAAATATTTCCATGCAAGCGTGAGTCTTCCCTCTTTTTCCAGCCTTCTTACGCTCACCTCTATCTCTGCTGACTTGAGGACTCTCAGTGGAGAATATTTTGAAGCTCTTTTTGCGAAATTATGGTCCTCTGCAACCCTTATTGTCTCGTCAAAGCCATTTACTTTGTTGAAGAGATCCCTCTTCACAAGTATGCAGAATCCCGGAGCATGGGGATTGATGCGCTGCATCGCAATCAAGAAACCATTCATCATGCTGTGCAGTATCCTGTCAATGAGCAGGCCTGGCAATGGCATCATTCTGCATGTCGCAAGGTCTATCCTGTTCTCCTTCATCTCCTTATAAGTGTTCCTCAGGAAGCCTTTCGGAAGCCTGACATCAGAATCAAAGAAATAAAGGAACTCTCCTTTTGCAGCAGCAGCGCCTTTGTTCCTTCCTGGCCCGGGCATGCCTCCTGCAACGACTTTTGCGCCGTATTTCCTCGCAATTTCAGCAGTCCTGTCAGTGGAATTTGCATCAGCCACTATTATCTCATAATCCTTGAAATCCTGCTTTCTTATGCTCTCAAGAAGTATTGGCAGGCATTTTTCCTCATTCAGTGCAGGGATCACTATGCTTATCTTCATGCATCAAGACATTATCTGCTATTTTAAATATTTTTTGTCAATCTGCATTAAATATAAAAAAGATAATAAAGAATATCAGTTCCAGGACCTTCTCTTTTCTCCTCTGTCATTGCTTCTGTTATAGTTGCCTCTTGGCGGGCCTCTGTTCGGCCCCCTCTCTGTCCTGTCTCTAGGCCCTCTATTATATCCTCTGTTCCTATCTCCTCCTCTGTCAAAGCCTCTTCCGC
>JAPLZS010000109.1 GCA_026394915.1 Candidatus Woesearchaeota archaeon
CGACTGCACTGAAGTGAGGCTGACTGATTCGACAACTCCGCTGTATTTCTTTGAGCTGAATGCATCGACTGTGAATGTGGCTTTCTGTCCTGCATGGGCATCTTTCAGCCCCTTGTCTTCTGCTATCTTCCCTACAACCATCAGCTTGTGAGGGTCTATCATCTGAACGACAGCAGTCTGGCTGCTGACAAACTGGCCAGGAGTGTCCTGCACAGCTATCACCAATCCCTCTATCTCTGATTTTATCGGAACTCCGTTGACCTTGGCCACGACCGTATCTGCGGGGATCATGTCTCCTTCTTTTACAACCACATTCTCAAGTATTCCAGGGACTGCAGGAGAAAGAGATATGACAGGAGCTTTTATCTCGGATTTCTCTATGGATACCCTGTCCTGGTTTATTGTGAGGTATATTATCCCTATTATGAGGACTGCAAAGACAACTGTCACAAGGAGTATCCTGAAAGTATGGCTCTTTATGAACTTCTCTGCGCTCTTCTCATCTTTCTTGAGCTCTTTGCTTATCTTATGCTCCTCTTTTATTACCCCTTTCTCTATCCTGTCAAATCCTGATTCTTTTGTTTTCATTGTGATTACCTGCGTTTTTTGTCTTTGCTGGCTTAATGCTTTTTCTTGTTTGCATCCAGCTTCTGCCTTATCAGTGTTATGATAACGACTAAGAATATGCCTGTCAGAAGCCCTACAAGGCCGAATACCCATTTCAGGTAATCCTTTGCAGGCGCTGTTGTACACACATTATAGAGCATTGAATCATCCACTGGAATCTTCTTCTCGATGGTATTCCTCACTCCTGCTGTGTCTGTGTAGGATATCCTTGCTGTCATCTCCTTTACCCCCTGATTGGGTATCACTTTCACATGCGCTATTATGAAATCTCCCTGCTCAAGATTACCTAGAGAAGATGGCTCAACTTCTTTCAGGAACGTGAGGCCGGCCTGTTTCTCAATCTCAAGTGTCACAGACTTTGCAGCATTCTCTCCTGCATTTGTTATCACAAATGAGCTTTCCTGGGGAGTTATGTCCCTGAGCATCACATTGAAGTCTGTCTTTGTCTTTTCGATTTGTATGGGGATATCATTCCCTGATTCTGCTGCTTTTGATTTGGAATTTGGATTTGCGATGAACTTGAGATTTGATATGCCTGCAGGAGCATTGTCTGCGACCATCACCCTGTATTTCAGTATTACCTGTGTCAGGTCATCTGTTCCGTCTGCCTTATGCGCGCTTGTGACTCCGTTCACAAGCCCATAATCCCTGACAAGGGAATCATTTGAATAGAAAGGATATTCTGGCCTGAGCTCAAATATTGTGCTAGGCGCATCGCCTAATCCTATGTTCTGGACTTTTATCCACACATCAAACCATTGGCCTGCATTCACAGGATATGGCTCGTACTTTATGGCCTTCACCATGAACTGCGGATTGTATGCAGAAGGTACATTATTTGAGATAGAATAGTTTATCTCCTGCGTGTTGTCAGCTGACACTGCTGCTGACTGCATTGCTGCCATTGATATCAACAGCATAGATATTAACATATATTTTAGATATTTTCCTGTATTCATTGTTTCTCCTCCTTTATAGGTTTCTGCTTGTTTTGTCTGTTCTGCTTGTCTATCTTTGACAGCACATCCCTCATCTTTGTCAGGGAGTCTGAAAGCATCGTGATATCCTTTTCATTAAGAGCAAGGACCTCTTTTGCGATCTTCAGGGTCTCCTTTCCCTTCTCTGTTATCCTTATCCTTATTATCCTCCTGTCATCGTCGTCATACTCTCTCTTGACCTTCTTCTCTGCTATGAGATGGTCTATGAGGACGCTCATGTTGGGCTTTGAGACGCCGATCAGCATGCCGATCTCAGACATCGGCAGCAGCCCACTGTGCGACAGTATGCCGAGTATTGGATACTGGGGATTGAGCATATTGTTGTGCTTCTCTTGATTCTCTCCCTCGCTGACTCTCAAGAATCTCCTGAATAGCGGGAAAAGCGAAATGAGATTCTCGGTTATTGTCTCGTATTCTTTGGCTTGCATTGTCATTTATAGGTTATATATCTTAATAATTCAACTATATAATGGTTAAAAAATATAACTAATATTTAAAGCTTGTGGAATTGAGAAATATCCTGTTTTTATCTTTTTATTTAAATCTAATCCAATAAAGGTTCTTTTATCTTTGAGAATAGTATATCTCCTTCTCTTCTGAAATATTTCTCTATGGATGACAAAGCAGGGT
>JAPLZS010000062.1 GCA_026394915.1 Candidatus Woesearchaeota archaeon
AAAATGCTCAAGACAATAAGCAAGAAAGCGATGATATTCACAAGCCCGAGAGATACTATCAGCTGCATTTTAGGCCTTATTCTCCTGGCCTTCGGCGTAATTCCTCTACTGAGTACATTGAAGATGATAAGCTGGAACCTTCCAAGTTTCCTCACAAACCTGCCAACAGGAGTGCTGATATGGGTTGTGGCGATTGCAGGATTCTACATACTGATTGACGGTTTCATAGAGCCTCCGATGCACATCTTCCATTGGCTGCTGATCTTTGCAGGCCTCATAATGATGGTTATCGGCCTCATCCCTATACTGCACAGCTTCGGCACAATAGGATTCACAATACCTGGAATGGACAGCCTGATCATATATTGGGTGATAAATTATTTTTTAGTTTCCATAGTTTCAAAAAAGGGGTGTAATCATGAGCGACGAATATGAACTGGTTCCTGAAAAAGAGGTAGAGGATCTTAAAAGGGACATTGAGGAGATAAAGAGGAATCCATTGGGATCGACTGCTTCTGGAAGGGATATTGTAAAGGCCATGAAAGACCTGACAGACAGCGTGAATCACCTGATTGCCTTGTTCAGGGACGCTGCAGATGCAATGAAACTGGAGGAGAAAGAGTCAGAGGCAATAGGAAAGAAGCTTGCTCCGATGCTTGACAAGCTCAACACATTGATTGACCAGAATGAGAAGATCGCAAGAGGGATTGTGGGCGTTGCAGACATTGTAAAAGAAGATGTATATAAGAAACAATCGATGCCTGACAAGACATTCTACAAGCCGATGAATGAGCCGAACTCTGAGCTGCCTCAGTTTGACATCCCAAAACCATTCGACATGCCGGAGATTCCTCCTTCTGCGCCTTACAGGCAGGAGCAGGGATCGCAGATAAGGCCGCAGCCTGAGATGAGGTCTGCTTCAAATATGGATATGCCTCCTCCAGCAGCTCCAAAACCCTCAGGAAGAAGGATATTCGGATTTTAAAATGGAAGAAGACAGCTCTGATGGGGTCTCGCAATCAACTATGAAATTCTTTATTAGGCATGTATCTGGCGCTGCAAGAAGGAATAAGGAAAGAGAGGAGAAGATGGCTCATCTTGATTCCCAGATATCTGTCCTGAAGGATTCTGCGCTGTCAAAAAAACCCGACAAAGAGGGATTAGAGCAGGGATTTGACAGTCTTGGCCTGAAGATAAAAGAGATGGTGAGCAATGAAAGGCTCATTGCAGTCAGCCAGCAGAAAGAGAAAAGAGAGATTGATGAGATAATGGAAAGGCTTGGATTTCTTGAAGAGAGGCTTAATGGCCTGGATCATGTGCATTCAATGATATCACAGGAGCACATGAGAAAGATTGATGACCTGAGCAGGAGAATCAGAGGAAGCATAGGGAATGATCCATCATCAGGCCCATCACAGCATGCGCTGCCAAAGCAGATGAAAAATGAGAGGGCTGAAAACAGGCATAAGCTTCATCCTATGATGACTGCAAAAGACATAGAAAAAGAAAAGAAGCAGTCAGAGATTGGGAAGCTGAATGAGATGATAAGGGGGGCAGAGAAGGCATTGAGGGCAGGAGGAAAAAAGATAAATAAAGAGCAGGCAGAGAGCATAAGAAGGAAGATAAAGATATACAAGAGAAGGATAAAGAGCGTCAGGGAATAGATTATTCATATCACGTTCTAATATGTCTTAGATCACTTTGATGGAATCATTTCTTCTCCATCTTAATATGAACGCGGCGATTATTATCGCAATGGCGATTATGAACGCCGCTTTCCAGAGGCCATAATCATTGTTGATTATCGTCTTGTTTATGATCTTCATGTCATGGCACTTGAAATCAGAGCCACAGTATCTCTCTGAGCCGCAGTCAGTGTCTTTCCAGCATTCTTTTGCGGCATTGCTGGCTATGACATAGATTATTGCAATAAGAACTAGCACTACAAGGATTATCAATGCACCGTTTGCCTTCTTGAGGTCTTTTGCCATCACTGTCTTCCTGTTGTTCGCTTCTGCTCTTGCGCATGCATCAGCAACGAGCTGCCTTAGTTTCTTGTCCAAAGCTTCTGCAAAATCTCCTGCCACATCACTCGCTATTTTCGTCACATCTGTCTTTCTGATTTCTAACGGGGCCTTGCCTTTTTCAATATTGGTCAGGATAACAAGCGCTTCTAAACCTTTGATCCAAAGGTTCTTGATTTTATCAAGTTTGAACTCATATATAAATCTTTCTAAAACACAGGAATTAGGGGTTCTCAGGCTGTATAAAGCACTTTAAGCATTACCAGGAATGTTTAGCTGCATATATACTATCTAATAGTGCTGCGCAAAATATATTAACTACTCCATTATATAGCGGTTTATGGTTTGGTTTTATACTATATTGAGCGTTGTCATAGTCAGCCTTATATCACTCATAGGAATTTTCACTCTTGTGATAAAAAAAGAGAGCCTTAGCAAGATATTATTCATCCTTGTGAGCTTCTCAGCAGGAGCTTTGCTTGGGGATTCTTTTATACACTTGATACCTGAAATTTCAGAGACAACTGGATTCGGTTTCAATGCAGCAATCTCATTGCTTGCAGGGATAATGGTCTTCTTCATACTTGAGAAATTCATACAATGGAGGCACTGCCATGTCCCGACATCAAAGAGCCATCCACACCCTTTTGCATACATGAATTTGATTGGAGATGGCCTGCATAATTCCATCGACGGCATGGTGATTGCAGCAAGCTATATTGTGAGCGTTCCGCTGGGCATTGCCACAACGCTTGCAGTTATATTCCATGAGATACCCCAGGAGATAGGTGATTTTGGAGTATTGCTGCATGGAGGATTCAGCAGAGCAAAAGCATTGTTCTTCAATCTTCTCTCAGCGCTTACTGCCGTCATCGGAGCAGTTGTGATCCTCATCATCGGCACAAAAGTGCAGGGAATAACTGATTTTCTTTTGCCTTTCACAGCAGGAGGATTCATCTACATTGCAGGATCTGATCTTATCCCAGAGATGCACAAGGAGAATAAGGTCGGAAAATCACTTCTTCAGCTTGCGGGCCTTGTAGCAGGCATGGCAATAATGGCCGCATTGATAATGCTGGAATGAATATTTATATATCCTGCATCTTTGCATATTAATATATGGACATAAAAAAATATAGTCTTGCTATCCTATTCACTATACTTATTCTGGCAGTAACGCTTAGGATGTGGGGAATAACATCTGAATCATACTGGCTCGATGAATCCATAAGCATCAAACAGGCGCAGGAGAATTACAGCACATCTATAGATATGGTCAAGAAAGAGGTGAATTTCCCTCTGTACACCACTCTGCTTCATTTCTGGGTGGAACCTTTCGGGATATCCGAGCTTTCGAGCAGGTTCTTATCGCTGATATTCGGAGTCTTGTCTGTAGGAGTGATTTACCTGTTTGCAAAGAGATTATTCTCAGACAGAGCTGCTGTAATTGCTGCCTTATTCATGTGTTTCTCCCCTATAATGATATTTTATTCTCAGGAAGCAAGATCCTCTGCTGTCTTTTTATTTCTTTGTAGGATATCTTGCAAAAAAGGACAATAACAGCCTGGTTGCATATGCTTTCTTCAGTCTGCTCCTCATCTACACTCATCTGTTCTCTTTCCTTGTATTATTAGTCCAAAACATATATATTTTGTATCTGCACAGATTCAAGATCAAGCAATTGTTGAACTGGTTCATCGGCCAGTCTGTCCTTTTGCTGCTATTCATCCCCTGGCTTCTGAATCTGTTCAGGCAGATAACCCACAGCGCACTCAGCATAATGTGGATCCCAAGACCAGATGTAAGCATAGTGGCATTCACATTGTATGATTTCTTCGGGAATTATTTTGTCTTATTCACATTCATCATCCTTATCGTAGCATTCATCCTGACCAAAAGATTCAGGCCAAAGACAGTCATGTCTGAGACAGCTGATAAGAACAAGCTGATTCTTCTCTCGTTATGGATATTGCTGCCTTTCTTATTGGTATTTATATACTCTTTGCTGTTCTCTTCATTATATGCCACAAGATACCTTTTGTTCACTCTGCCTGCCATTTATTTATTATTTGCGATGACTATAGACAGATTGGGCAGATTGATGCCGAAAAGAGAGTTCATCCCGTGGATTGTAGTGTGTGTTGTGATGATATCTTCACTCATATCAGTTGCAGACCAGGTCAGTAGGGTGGATAAAGATGATTGGAAAGCAGTCTCTGATTATATAAAGCAGAATGCAAAAGAAGGTGAGGTTGTATTCATCGATCCTTTTTATCAGCAGCAACCTTTTTCTTATTATTATGACATCAGCTGTTTTAAAGAACATGATATATACTCATGCAACTTCAATAAAGACAGGATATTGTCTTTGGATTGGAACGCAGAATGCTGCAGCGATACCTCAAAATTGACTGCAACAGACGGAAAAGATGGGTTTAAGGATTATCTGAATGACATCATATGGCTCATCAGCGCAAAGCCTGAGTTGTATTCTCATGACATGAATAACTCTTTATTCGGCTATTTTGACAATAGAAAAAACATAACTGCATCCAAAGAGATTGGCCAGATAAAGATATACAAGTTTGAATAAAAGAAACATAAATGCGGTATTTTCTCCATAAGCGATTTTGCCAGGTTATATATGAATATATACAGCAAAAACCGAAATATATATATATATATATATAATATAACTGATTGTATACTTTAAGGTGACTATCATGGACCATATGAATCTCAATTTTCCAAAGCTTACTGAAAATGACAAAACAGTTCTCAAGAAGATAATTGACTGCAAAAGGATTCCAGACAGCGACATTGCCAAGACCATGAAACTTTCTCCGCAGGCAGTATTCAAGATAAGAAATAAATTAGAGGAATGCAGCATCATACAGATAGTCTATTCTGAAGCAGATGGCAGTTATAAATTCAATGGCCTTGTTACAAGTTCAATTTATGACATCGAAGCAGAAAAGAGCGGGTATGCCTTAAACCCTGGAAATTATCCGGTCAATAAAGGTGTAACAGCAGGAGTGACCACATCTAATCAAGACGTATTATTAACACAATCAAGTTAAAGAGAGAGGAGGAACAAAAAATGAAACAAAATAGAATATTATCAAATATCTTCGTATATATCATGATTTTTGCATTTATGGCGTGCAGTGCGTATGCAGCACAACCTGCTGTAGATCTCGGAACAGCCGGCAATTTTGTCATATTATCAGAAGCACAGATTACAGACGCTACTCCAGCTGGTTCAGTTATTACTGGAAATGTTGGAGTGCATCCAGCTGCTGGTACATTTATAGAAGATATATCATGCTCAACAGTGGGTGGGACAATATATGATAATAATGCAGGGTATACGGGTGGCTTTGATTCAGACAATACATGTCTAATGACTGACGGCGTATTACTAGGTAACGCTGTACAAGATATGGACGATGCGCGTCTCGATGTTCAAGCACGACTAACAAATGATGTAGTACATGATACTAATGAAGCAGGCTCCGGAACTCTTAACGGACTGACATTCAACCCAGGTCTTCATACATGGAGTACTGCTGTGTCAATAACAGGGGATATCACTCTCGATTGCAAAGGCGATGCGAGTGGTGTTTTCATATTTCAGATAGCACAAACTCTTGATATTAGCTCTGATAAGAGTGTTAATTTAATTAATGGATGTCTGCCACAGAACATCTTCTGGGCAGTAAGTGGCCAAACAACACTTGGAACAGGATCTGTTTTCAATGGGAATATTCTGGATGTAACAGGTATTGCAATACAGACTGGTGCAACATTGAACGGAAGAGCATTGGCGCAAACAGCTATTACATTAGATGCTAATACAGTTAAAATTCCTGTTGCTATCGTTAGCGCAAAGTATACTATCTCAGGGACAGTTTCCATATCAGGAGTGGGTCCCCAAAGCAATGCATTTGTGACATTGAAAGATAATAGCGGAGTAACAATCTCAGGTCCGATAAACACAGACGTAAACGGATTTTATACATTCAAAGTGGCAGATTCTGCTGCTATATACACTATCACAGTGGATAATGTTATTGGCTTTGCATCAACATCACAGAAATATGTTGTTAAGGGAGACATAACTGCAGATTTTGTGTTTGGCCCGGCTCCAACAGTGACTCTGTCTGGAACAGTGACAAATTTAACAGATGACCTTATTGCAGGAGCTGATATAACAGTGAACACAGGAGGAGGATCTCTTGTGACTGCAAAAACAGGCCCATTAGGCACATATTCAGTCAGCGTGCTGGATAATAAGGATTATGATGTAACTGCATCCATCATAGGATATGAAACAGTCAATAAGAGCATATCTGCAGACGGAAGCAATCTAGTGTTGAATTTTGTTTTTGGGGAAGTTTGCTCAACGCATACATTCTATCAAGATGCAGATAATGATGGTTATGGAAATCTCACATCATCAGGTCTTGCATGCACTGCTCCAGTAGGTTATGTTGCAGACAGTACAGACTGCAATGACGCAGATGCAGCAATAAAACCAGGAGCAGCAGACAATACAAATGATGATATTGACAATGATTGTGATGGAATCACTGATGAAGATTATTCAGCTCCAGCACAAGTAGTAGAAGATGTTCCAGAAACACATAGAGGAAGTGGAGGCGGAGGAAGCGGTGGATCAGTATACGCACCTAATGCAAACACACCTCAGACACTTTTGACTGCAGATGGCAATGTTATTGCACCATCAACAATGTTGACAGAACCATCATCAGATATAGGAGGGACAGGTAACTCATCAACAGGCGCTAATCTGATCACAGGCGCAGTTATAGGCGGCAGCAAAAGCAACTGGAACATAATGTGGATACTTGGCATCATTGCATTAATCGCCCTATTATTGACGCTTGGAATATTGCTTTCAAGAAGGAATGCAAGAAAGGATGCTTTACTTAAGGAGAATTTAGCTATTTAGATTATTTTTTTCTTTTTTTGGTGATTCTTATGGGAAAGAATAAGATTAGAGAGAAGAAAATTATAGCATTGCCTATACCTTCTTTGCTCATGCCTTTTATGGCAGCAATGTATGAGTTTGGCCTTGTCTTTGACGCAGTGAGCGGAGACTTTGATGAGCTCAACAAGGATTTCCATTGCATGTTCAACAAGAAAACAACAGATTTCAGTGAGAGAGCAGAAGGGCTTCTATGCTGGAATAAAGGGTTGTTTATTCTTGACAAACAATAAAAATTAAGAAAATTCCTTCTTTTGAACATATGAAGTAAGCTTATAGATTATCATCTATGCCCGAACCAGAACACTAGTTTATTGTTTTTTATCTCATCAAGCCTGCAGAATCCGAATCTCTCAAGCTGGACTGTCTGGCCTTCCTCAATAGCCCTCATATGCTCTTCGCCAAGGCCCTTAAACGTCTTTATCTCATCATTGTCATCCATCACAACCTCAACGTCAATCAGGCTCTTTGGATTCTTCGGCACAGGCAGCCAGTGTATTATCTTCTCTCCTTTTTCCTTGAACCGGTCATATTCCATGGAATCAAAGACAAAACTGCTGCCTTTTGCTCCTTTCTCTTTCCTGAAGTTCAGGCAGTCCATAAGCCTGTATATTTTTCCGTCCCTGATGCTGTCAAGATCCTCTTTTGCTATGTAAAACCTGTCCTTTGTGCTGAAGGCCCTTCCTCCCTCTTTCTTCTTGGGATGCAGGTCAAGCTCGATCTCCTGCTCAGGAGCGCCTTTTATCGTTATCTCAACAGGATTCCACACAAAAAAATGCCTATATGAAGTGGAATCAATGAAATCCTTGTTGAATGCATTCAGCGCCTTGAAGAATTCCTCCTTGTCAACGCTCTTGTCATTCAGCGTCACTCCTATGCTCAATGCATATTTTATGAATGCCTCAGGGACATACCCTCTTCTTTTGAGAGCAA
>JAPLZS010000098.1 GCA_026394915.1 Candidatus Woesearchaeota archaeon
AACCTTGTCGTGAGAGAGAGGCATGGGCTGACTAACAGGGTAAAACTTAAGTGATTGAAAGTGATTGATTGAGCAGAATATTTAAGTTCATGTGTTTTATGCCATATTTTTCCTAAGATTTAAAAATAAGCGCTGATTACCTTCCTGAATGGATGCAATAGATATAAAGGATCTTGTGAAGAAGTATGGGGAGCTTACTGCAGTGAACGGCATAAGCCTGAAGATAAGGAGAGGGGAGATATTCGGGCTGCTGGGGCCAAACGGCGCAGGAAAGACAACAACCCTTATGATGCTTTCCACTCTTCTCAAGCCGACTTCAGGCAGAGCGACAGTGAATGGATTTGATGTGGTGTCGCAGCCGGCAAGAGTGAGGGAATCGATAGGCATGGTCTTCCAGGACCCGAGCTCTGACGAGCTCCTGACAGGATACGAGAATCTCAAGCTGCATGCATTGATGTATGATGTTCCTATGAACATGATAGACTCGAAGATAGATGATATCCTGAAGCTTGTGGACCTGATTGACAGGAAGAATGACATCGTGAAGAGATATTCAGGCGGCATGAGGAGAAGGATGGAGATAGCAAGGGGGCTTCTCCACAATCCTGCAATACTGTTCCTTGACGAACCGACAATCGGCCTTGATCCTCAGACAAGGGAGCATATCTGGGATTACATAAAGAATCTTGCAAAGAATATGAATATGACAATCATCCTCACTACACATTACATGGAAGAGGCAGAGAGGCTGTGCGACAGGATAGCTATAATAGACAATGGCAAGATAATCGTGCTGAACACCCTGGAGAACCTCAAGCACATCATGAAAGGCGATGTTGTCACAATGAGAGGAAAAGATCTGAACATTGAAAAGATAAAGAAGCTCCCATTTGTGGATAAAATAAGCAGATCAGACGGCTATGTAAGGCTGTCTGTAAAAAACTCATCGAAGAACTTGCAGAAGATACTCTGCATTGCAGGCAAGGTAGATTCAGTAGAAGTGCATTCTCCTGACCTCAATGATGTATTCCTGCATTATACAGGGAAGGAAATAAGGGATGAAGAAGGGGGAAGCATTGAGCGGATGAGGGCAATTGCAACAGCAAAGCGGTCAAAATGAAAATGACATGCCCTAACACATTGAAATGCGTAGTTTCCAACTACGAGAAAGGAAGTTCAGAGCAGAAGATAGGAGATTTTACGCAAACAAGATTGGAGGGATACTGATGAAGAACACAATTAAAATGCTTTTATCGCTGCCTATTGGATTGGTGGCGATGGGGATAGCGAAACTTGTTCATCCAAGCTGGGGTATAAATTATTTGTTGATATTTGGATTGATGGTATTTGCAGTAACATTCGTAATATCTTTATTAGTGAAAAAAAGCAAGAATTAAAGGAGGATGGCGATTCCTCGCATCTCAAAAACTAAAAGTTTTTGATGAACCTGAAAAGCTTTGCTTTTCATGTGGATTAAAATCCTGTGTATCCTCGCCAAACGATTATGAAAATGAATCTGAGAAAAATAATGAAAGGCGTGTACGCTCTCTGGTACAGGGAGTTCAAGGTATTCCTCAGGGAGAGGAGCAGGGTGATATCAGCATTGTTCCTGCCTCTGTTCTGGTTCTTCATATTCGGAGAAGGCGTGGGCTCGATAGCCTCAGCCTCGATCGGAATTGATTATCATCAGTTCATATTTCCGGGTTTTCTTGCGATGACGATAATATTCAGCTCATTGTTCAACGGAGCTTACCTTGTATGGGACAAGAAGATTGATTTCCTGAAGGAAGTGCTCATAACCCCTCTTTCAAGGACAACTATCTTCTTCGGGAAAGTCGTCGGTGGGATGACAGATTCTTTGCTGCAGGCAATCATACTGCTCGTGATAGGCATTTTCCTGGGTATACCTTTCAATCCGCTGAACGTTGTTCTCACTATAATAATGCTCTTTGCGCTTGCAATGGGCCTTGTAAGCCTCGGCCTGATAATAGGGTCTTTCATGGAAAGCCCTGAAGGATTCGGCCTTGTCTCAAGCTTTGCAGTATACCCATTATTCCTTCTTTCGGGCGCGCTTTATCCTCTTAGCAATCTTCCGCAATGGATGCAGATACTGACTCACATAGATCCTGCAACATATGCTGTTGACGGCCTGAGAAGCGTGATACTCGGAATATCATCGATGCCTTACCTGCCCAATCTGATGATAGTGATTGGATTTGACATTGTGCTGATAAGCGTCGGAACATGGGCATTCAACAGGATGAAGCTGTGAAACCTGAACTATGGAGAATATAAACAATATTTATGAGATTTTGTTAAAAAAATTCGGCCCACAGGGCTGGTGGCCTCTTTCCAAGGGAAGAATGCAGACAAGGCATCATTCTGGCCCTCCAAAGGATGATCATGACAGATGGGAGATAATCGTCGGAGCAATTCTGACCCAGAATACTGCATGGACAAATGTCGAGAAAGCGATTGAGAACTTGAATCGTGCAAAACTGCTCAGTATTGACAAAATTAGGAAAGTTCCTGTAAAAAATATTGCAGGCCTGATAAGGCCTGCAGGATACTACAATCAGAAGGCAGAAAGGCTGAAGATTGTTGCAGAATATTTTTCTAAACATTTCAAGAAAAGGACGATTCCAAGCAGAGAAGAATTGCTGAAAGTCAAGGGAATAGGTCCGGAGACAGCTGACTCCATACTGCTCTATACTTTTGAGCAGCCTTATTTTGTTGTTGATGCTTACACAAGGAGGGTGTTCTCACGATTAGGCCTGATAAATAAAGATGCAGACTATGAGGAGATACAGAAGTTCTTCATGGAAAACCTGCCTAAGAATAAAGACACAATAAAGATGTACAAAGAATATCATGCGCTGATTGTTGAGCTTGCAAAGAGAAACTGCAGGACAAAGCCAATCTGTGACCTCTGTCTGATGAAGTGCTCAAAGTAGCGACACCTCTGCCATGTCTGATTTTTGTACGATTGAGGCAGAGGCTAGGAAGAGATAGTATAATCAATATAATAATCTCACACAACCTTTAAAAATAGCCCAAATAATATACATCAATATGGCCCTAAAAGCAGTTCTCATGGCAGCAGGGAAGTCCATAAGGACATATCCTCTCACTCTGACAAGGCCAAAGCCTCTTCTCAAAGTGGCAAACAAGTTCATTCTTGAGCATAATCTTGAACAGCTCCAGGCAGCAGGCCTCTTCAGCGAGATAATAATCATAATCGGCTACAAAGGAGACATGATAAAGAAGCAGTTTGGCAAGAAGTTCGGCAAGATGGGCCTGACTTATGTTGAGCAGAAAGAGCAGCTGGGCACAGGCCATGCACTCATGAGCGTGAGGAATGTTGTTGGAAAAGGCCAGTTCATCATAATGAACGGTGATGATCTTTATTTTGCAGATGACATAAAAAGGCTTGCAAAAGAGAAATATGCTGTGCTTGTGAAGAAAGTCAATAATCTAGGATCATTCGGAGTTTATGTTGCAGAGAAAGGCTTTGCAAAGAAGCTTGTCGAGAAGCCGAAAGAGTTTGTCTCTGACATTGCAAACATAGGATGCTATAAGATCGACAGCAAGGTGTTTGACTTCAGCATAAAGAGATCAGAGAGAGGAGAGCTTGAGATAACTGATTTCATCTCTGAACTCATAAAGAAAGACAAAGTTAAGTGTGTTGAAGCAGCGAACTGGTTTCCGATAGGATATCCATGGGATCTCCTTGCTGCGAATGAATTCTTACTGTCAAAGATAAAAAAAGATATCAAGGGTGTTGTTGAGCAGAATGTTGTGATAAAAGGCGGAGTGATGATCGGCAAAGGAACTCTTGTGAAATCAGGAGTATACATTGAAGGCCCTGCAATTATAGGAGAGAACTGCACGCTCGGCCCTAATGCCTACATCAGAGCCTCTACTTCAATAGGGAATAACTGCAAGATAGGCCATGAGACAGAGATAAAGAACAGCATAATAATGGACAACTCTGCTGTGCCTCACCTTTCTTACATCGGAGATTCAATCATCGGAGAGAATGTAAACGTCGGAGCAGGAAGCGTTACAGCAAATCTTAGGCATGACAAATCGATAATAAGGACTTCAATGAAGAAAGAGATTGAAGGCCAGATCAAAGAAGAACTGGTTGAGACCGGCCTGAACAAGTTCGGCACAGTGATCGGCGACAATGCAAGGCTGGGGATAAGGACAATCATCTATCCAGGAAGGAAGATCTGGCCAGGAAAGAGCACACTGCCTGGGCAGGTTGTGGATAAGGATGTTGAATAAATATTATAATCAATCGTAACAAGATAATATTTATGAAGTGATACAATGCAAGACTGCATATTCTGCAAGATAATAAAGGGAGAGATCCCTTCAAGCAAGGTTTATGAGGACAAGCATGTGTTCGCTTTCCTTGACATCGCTCCTGTCAACAAAGGCCATGTCCTTGTTGTGCCAAAGAATCATTCTCTTGATTTCTCAGACATGGCTGATGAGGACATCAAAGCAGTGTTTGTCGCAGCAAAGAAGATAGCGAATGCTGTGATGAAAGGCACCGGAGCGCAGGGCTACAATCTCGGCATGAACAACAAGAAAGCAGCTGGCCAGCTCGTCATGCACTCTCATCTGCACATCATACCAAGGTTTGATGACGACGGCCTGAAGCACTGGCCTGCAAAGAAATATACAGAAGGCGAGGCAGAGAAAGTTAAAGATGTTATTATAAAGCAGATTAGTATATAAAATTCTCATAAAAAGCTTTAAAAAGGGGCCTAATTCCCCATATCCCTAAGCCGGTGTAGCTTAGCGGTTAAAGCGCCTCAGAATAATAGTTTATTCGGCGATGCTCATAAAAACCGTTGAGAGACGCGGAGATCGGGGGTTCAATTCCCCTCACCGGCATATTTCTTATATCTGATGATTTGCTTTGGATTAATAAGTCCAATCCTGTGTATAAAGAGGCTTAGATTTGCCTTGCCATTGAACTGCAACCTATATGCAGTATGGTTTGTATTATCTTCATATTTCTTTGAAATGTATAGTCCGCCATGCATCCCTACACCTTCTAAATACTTCTTAACATCCATAAGTAAATATTTTGATATACTCTGAAATTCAACTCTGGGATACGCTATTCCGTTGTTATTACATATCACCAAAGACCCATCTGTTGCAAAATAACCTTTTATTATATATTTCCATAGGCTTTTGTTTATACTATTCGGAAATCTTATTCTTGTGCCCTTTTTCCCAACTATAAACCCTGCTTCATTAAATCTGTCAAATAATTCTTTATCGGAAAAATTTATCTCAACTTTTCTTTGTTTATCTCTAATTTTATATTTTGTATACTTATTCCTGAGTTTGCTTAACTTATCACATAATATATCAAAGAACAAAAGGTCTTCTTTCTTATGCCCTACAATTGAGATGAACCTTCCTTTACCGGATCTGCATAAACAGCCATCCCCTAACAATACCCCATAGATTAATGCAAAGTCTTCATCGACGATATAATCTGATTGGATCATACAAAAAGTAGATTATACCAGTTTAAATACCTTAGGTGCAGAGTTGTCCAGTGTCTAGTGACCGCAACATTTTTATTACTATTGGATTAATGGATACAAATGGCACAATTCAAGAAACCAGAAAAAGCGCTGCTCTTGATGGCAGTGATGCATTCTAGCAAAGCTTCTCTTGACAGAGCAATGGCTGAACTGATAAAGAAGTTCGGGCCAGTCAGCACGCAGAGCAAAGAGTTTGACTTCACCAAGTTCACGCAGTATTATAATCCAGAGATGGGAAAGAAACAAATAAAGAAGTATGTGGTGTTCGAGAAACTTATTGATAGGTCAAAGCTGGCTGACATCAGGCTCTTCACGCAGAAGCTTGAAGAGAAATTATCTAAAAATAAGAAAAGAACAGTGAACATAGACCCAGGCTACATCACAAAAGAAGCAGTTATCTTAGGCACACTGAAAGAAAGGGCCCACAAGATTTATCTCGGCAAAGGGGTGTTTGCTGATCTGCAGGCATTGTTCGGCAAGAATGAGCTCAGGACGTTTGATTATACTTTCGCAGACCTGAAGGAGAATGCTGAGTTCTTTATGCATGTTAGAAAAGATTTTCTATTAAAGAGATAAACGCCAGCGTCCGGATTTAGAACCAGCCCCTCACTGAGCTGGCGCGTGAATAGTTATGGGACATTTGCTTCGCAAAGTCCCACTACCGAAACATAACGCCACGACTCGGATTTAGAACCAGCCTCTCACTAGGCTGGCGCGTGAACCAGGTTGGGCATTCGCTACGCTCAGCCCAACGCAATTCTACGACCACAAATAAAAGAAAACGCCAGAACCCGGATTTGAACCGGGACATCCCAAAGGAAAGTGGTTATCTTGATTCTTTTCGAGACCACCGCAATACCGGGTTATGCGATTCTGGCATTGATTGATATCTTTATAAGCATACTTCAATTTTTCGTGGGGCTGAGCAACGCGAAGCCCCACCGGGCGGCCGGATCAAGGAAGAAGACCCTTGCCGTTGGTTAGGCGATCGTGGCAATATGATAAGATTGTTCAATCTGGTTTATAAAATTATGCAGAATTATCTCAGCTTATTAATAAATTCTTTCAATTTTTCTGCGTCTGTTCCGTCCATGACTTCCTTTGTCCGAAGTATCAAAGCAGCCCTTGGTGGCTTTCCGCAGAGCTCTTGCATGCTCTTCATCACTTTCTCTCCTCCTGAACCTCCCTGCGTGCAGAGGAAAGCGACATTATGGAGCTGCTCCTTGTATTTCATGATGTAGGTCCTCACAGCAGGGGTCATATTATGGGCCCACACAGGAGTGCCTATTATTATCATATCATAATCAGCGGGGTCTTTCTTTGCCCTCTCGATCCTCGCAATGCTCTTCATCATGGCTTCCCTGCCTGATTTTAAATAACCAAAAATGCCTGACCTTTCCTTCTGATCCACTATCTCCTCAATGTCGCATCTGAGCATAGAAGCCACTGAATGCATCGCTTTCTTTGTGACTCCTGTCCTTGAGTAGAATACAGCCAATGATCTCATGTAAAGATGTGATAGAAAATAGAAGTATATAAATTTTTGCGATATTTTAGATGCTGATCCACTCTGGCAGATTTATGCTATTCTCTCAGCACAGAGATGATCCTTATGATTATTCCAAGGACAAAAAGCACAACTGCCCCTATTATCACATAATTAAGGTACTCTGTCCTGTATGAGAGATAATACATTCCGAAACTTACGCCGAGAAGAATGAATGACAAGGCTATCAGTATATTCGCAAAGAGAAGCATGCTGAACCGGCTTTTTTCTTTCTGGTTCTCTTTCTTTGCCTGCTTTGACGCAAATCTTGCATTGCTTGCATTGGCTTGCTTGGATTCCAGATTCCTGAGAAGATTGCTGTTCTCTTCTATCCTCTCATTCAGGCTCATGAGATTGTCTTTAAGATCCTCAATCTTATAATTGATGTCAGATGACTGCTGCTCATGGCTTTCCTTGTTGAGCTTGTCTCTTCTCAATGATATTATGTCCTTTTTCAGGAGCTCCATGCCTGCAATCTGCTCCTTGACAGCGTCAAACTCTGTGTTTATGCTCCTTAATAGGTCATTCACCTGGTTCTTTGAGACATACTTCAGGTTCTCTTCCCTGACTGTGTTTATGCCTTCAAGCAGTTTCAATAGTTTCCTGTTTGTCTCTTTCCTGTCAAGCTTTATCGCCTCTTTCACATCTTCTTTCATCTGCGCTGCAGCGCCTCTTAATTCCTCTTTTGAATTCTCTGATATCTTTGCAAGCCTCTGGTCAGCGTCATTCAGCTTCTTTTCAACATCTTCTTTCAGTCTGTCAGAGACTGCGCCTATTATCTTCCCGCCTTTCTCATCAAATGATGAGATCATCTTCCTCATCTCATTTATCTGTGCGCTCACCTCGCTTGAAAGCTGCTTCAACCTTGATTCTGTGACAGCAGACTTGCAGGATCTTTCAATCAGGTCAATCTGGTTCTTGAGCTCTGCTATCATATCAGAATTCTTCCTCTTCTCTGCGTCAAAGGCTTTCTTCTCGACTGTGTTCTCAGGCTTTTCAGATATCTTTGCATCCAGCTTCTTTATCGCTTCCTGGACCATATAAGTCTTCTTTATCTCCTCGTTCATGTCTGCAATCTTTATCTTCATCGCATTGAGCTTGTCTATCGTGATGAAATCCTTCTTTGCGCTGTCAGAATCATTCCTTGCATGCACTACCTGGTTCTGGACAATGAGTACATTCTCTTTCAGGTTGCTCATGTCCTGCTTTATGTTAGAAAAAGAGTTCTTCAGCGCTTCCTCAAGCTCATTCAGCCTGCTTATAGCATTGTCTCCCCTGCTTTTAGTATCCATCACTCCCCCGCTTTATACGATAATAACAATAATATTATAGCGAGGATATATAAATATTGCGGTTGTTTAGCACTCCAGAGTAGAAAAGAATAAGATTATTATTTAATCATCCTTTGCAGAACAGTATTATCTTCTGCTTGAGGAGGATTGAAATATTGGGGGATTATCTCTCCCGGATTTAAACTTGAAGAGTTATATCTCTTAAAGATATGAGCTGCTGCTCCAATCAAAGAGAAATCAAAAGGCAGCACCCTATTCGGCTCAAACAAACACGCTTCAAACAAACTTTTAACAGGCTTTTGCCTTACTTCACTTAAGGATGATTCAATAATGCCCCCACTAACAAAGATATCATAATCATTGAACCATTCTTTTTCTGGATCTTTTCCTTCATTTGATGCCTTGTCTAAGGTTATCCTAACCTGCCATAAGTTATCGTCAAATGGTATATAAACGATGGAAGAAGGCATTTTTTGTGATCAATCAGAGTCAGTAATCTTGCGAAAAACTGCGTATTGTACTCGCGCAGTTTTATTTTTCTATCTTTATCTCTTGCTTGTCTTTCTTCACTCTGTTTTTTCTTTTCTTGCTCCCTCTTTTCATAAGTTCCTGCAAGCTTTCTCCACCATTGGATGTATTTTGGCTCTAAATGGTCTGCCAAATCTCTAAAAGAGTCTATTAACTGAGCATACAAAGTCTCTTTCCTTTCTTTAATCAGGCTCTCAATCTCTGATTCAATCTGTAAGATATAGGCTTCTAAAGAAGTTGATTTATTCTTTTTTCTTTTATACTCATCTAAAATCAAAACATTATCTTTCATATATATAGGGGTTTTCTGAATTGATTTATAAATTTTATGAAAATAGCTACTCAATAATAGTATCAATACAGAATAACATGATTAACCTTTTTCTTCTTCCTTATCACGAATCTCATGAAGTTCTTGCATTTCAGGCAGTAATATATCAC
>JAPLZS010000162.1:0-764 GCA_026394915.1 Candidatus Woesearchaeota archaeon
AATTTTATATATAAAGGGGTTGTGTATGATATGGTATTAATTGTATTCAGGAGGCCCTGCTTGAGGCTGCATCTTGCTGTCCCTTCACCATCCTTCAGCTTTATCCTTTTGGGAGAGCATTCTATGCTTCCTATGCTGCTGCTGTATCCTGAAAATTTCACCTCATCAATGTCAATCAGATCATAGTTCTCATACCCAAGAGGTGAAGAAGAGCATGCCTCTGAAATCTTAGCTTTGTCAACAACACTTCCAGTGGCTGCATTCCTTACATGAATTATGAACTGAGGAACAGCAGAACCTTCTGCAAGCATCATCTTTTCTTCTATCTTGATGACTTCAACAGGGGCGCCTTGCCCTCCAGAGATATCAATATCGCTTACAGTGCAGACCTTTTCGTTTGGATTCACATTATAGACATCTGTGTTTATGCATACATCCCTTGATAGTTCTGTCTCATAGTCATAACATGATGTGAGAGTTATTGCAGACACATGATGGGTTGTCTGAGTGTCAATAGGAAGAGCTTCAAGGTTTGCTGTATAAAGGTCTGTCAAGGCAACCGGGTTTACGCTTGTCATTCCATTTATGCTGAAAAGCATCCTCTCTCCTGCAGCGCCTATCTGGGTAACTTTAGACTCGACATTCCATGAAGATATTTTTAGATAATCTTTTTCTACGGACAAAACGAGAAAGCCCCCTTTTATGTCCTTTGCGCCTTTGTTTGATATTTCTATTCCTGCCTGGAATGGTGTTGTCTTTCCTGG
>JAPLZS010000162.1:800-1257 GCA_026394915.1 Candidatus Woesearchaeota archaeon
TCTGGGGCATATATCTCGGCAGGAGGCAATCCATCCATGAAACTCAATGACAGCCCTTCTGTCCCTGTCAGCGTACTGCCATAGTTCTGATTTGCGCCTGAGAACATAGCACATCCTGAAATGACAGATATTATGCTTAGTATGATTATTAGCACTATCATCATCTTTGCCGGATAGATAATTTTTGATATAATCTTTGATTTCTCCATTTTATTGCGTGATTGTTGATTTCTCTATGTTTAAGTACATTGGCGCCTTCAGTTCGTATATATAATCTGCTGATACCTTGAAATAGTGCGTTGCGATTGGAGAGTCTCCAAGCGCTGAATCAACATTATCCACATTCACCTTGCAATTTATTGTCTGGAAATTATTCTCCATATTCTTTAAGCTTTCCTTTCCTCTTAGGCCTCCTTCTGCGCTGTCCTGTAGCCGGTACACTGTTGTGTATTTTCCA
>JAPLZS010000162.1:1310-2423 GCA_026394915.1 Candidatus Woesearchaeota archaeon
AGAACGCTATTGACATTGAAGGAGGCACTTTTATCACAAGGTCATTTATCTTTTTCAGCCTTCCTTGCCATTGGTTTTCCAATGTTATGCCGAGCCTGAGCTCATTCTTGTTCTGCCTGTCCAATCCTATAAGAGGCTGCGTGACCTGCATGCCGATCATTATGGGTCCCTGAGTGTAGACTGCTGTTGGATTCTTGTCTGCTATCTGATATTCGTCCAATGGGTCCTTATTCTGCCTCCTTATTGCCCTCATCCTTTCCTGATCCATGAAATATGTCTTGAGGTATGAATAGGTGTCAAAGTTGAATGTGGAAGAGAAATATACTGTCCAGCTTCCTTCACTGAGCGCATTAGGGGCAAATTCGCAGTTCAGGTCTTTCTCATCCATTACTGATACAACCATGTTGAAGCTTTTGTCAGTGCCTGTTGGATCTGCATCACCCTGGACAACATCCAATTTTGTGAAATCAACGCCTTCGATCCCTAAATGATTTGTTTTGCTCATATCACTTATGCTCATGCTTGGATTGCTTACCTCTGGCTTAGGCTTTGTTGCATAGCATATTGTGCTTATTGTTATAGCTTTCTCTGGGTCCATTGTCTTTGCTCTTATCACGCCCCAGATTGTGACTGTCTCATATTCAAAGAATTTGTCATTTGCTGCCTGTATATTCTCTAGATACACCCCTATCGGCTCTTTCTGGTTCTCATCGACATTTGCAGTGTAATAATCCCCTGTTGCATATTGTATCTGTGATTGTATACCTTCTGAAAAAAACTTAGGTATGTTCTGGATCCCTCCTGCAAGAAGGATGAGGGATTTTGTCACTCCTGCCCATATTATCACTATATTCGTCCATATAAGCCTTACAAAGAACCTTATTGAATTAAGCACATTGATCTTTGATTCTCCGACATTAAGGTCTGTTGTTATCGAAGTGTAAAGCGTGGGCAATGCTGCGACTACCCAAAGGACAACAAACCCGAATCTTACAAACTTGAAGAATTTGGTGTCAGGAGCAATGCCGAATGCTACTATGATGGGCCACAATGGAAAGAAGACGAGGATAGATGTTATTGTGCTCTGCATGGTGGCTGGCATTGAAATCTTGA
>JAPLZS010000146.1:0-519 GCA_026394915.1 Candidatus Woesearchaeota archaeon
AGCACAAATATGGAGGACAAGACAACATATAATATCAGCATAATCACGAGATTCTTTGCCTTTGCGTCATTCTTTATATCGTTGATGAGCCTTTTTTTTCTTATAAAATATTCAGATATGACATAATAAGCAAGATAAAGACAGATCATTGCAATGACAAAATCAAATATATACCACCAGCCAGACCATGCAAAAGCGAATATTCCTGTTGCTATGCCTGCCAATGAAGCATAAATGGCCTTTGTGATGATTTTCTCAGATTCAAATGCCTCTATCACGAGCCAAAATATCAATAGCGGAAAAAATACTGTGTAAGGATCAGTGTCAGGGGCCCCTCCCATTGTCCTTGAGAGTATTGCTGGGTGTATCGCTATCAATACTGCTGTGAAGAATCCTGCAACATCTCCTCCTAATCTTCTTCCTATCATGAATGCAGGAATAACCGCAAGCGCCATTATTATTATCGGGATTAAGAAGAATGCACCCATCAGGTTAGTGCCAGTTATCGGATTTATCAGC
>JAPLZS010000146.1:530-5283 GCA_026394915.1 Candidatus Woesearchaeota archaeon
CCAGTTCCTGGCCAATAGGTTTTCCTATAGGGGCAATCATGTGCATGTCATAAGCCTGGCCGTCCACTTTCTTGTCGCCCATGTAGCCATGAGCAATGATGTCCTTTCCATACCTATACCATTGATAGCAGTCAAGCTCTATAAGGTATGGCTGTCCGGTCTCATCCTGGAAATATGATTTGAAATTCTGAGAGACTGATTTTACCTGTTGATCATATTCTGTACTATGAGTTTTTATGTAATTCTGGAGCTCCTGATCAACTATTGTATTCTTATTTTCTGCAGGAAGATTAGGATACTGCTGGTCAACTTGTGATACTATCTGCGTCTTGTAATAATTCTGCACAGAGCTTTGCGCCCAGCCATCTGTCTGGGGGATATACATTGTCTGCATCCTGAAGAATATGCTTAACAATATCGGTATGAGTATGAGCAGGACAATCCTGTATCTGTAAATTGAGCTGAATACTTTCTTTGCATCAAAAGAGAATTCTTCGCCTTCATCTGATGGTCTGCTGGATTCATGAGAATCACTTTCATGGCTTTCATCAGAAGAGGAAACATGTAAATGTTCATATGATTCATGAACATTCTTCTTTTCTGCTTTTTTGGGCTTTTGTTTGAATAGGCCAAGAACTTTGCTGAAGTCTATAGCAAGCTCATTATCATCTTTATTGTCTTTTTTAGCCATCAAACACCCTCTTTAAACCGGTAAAACGGCAAGTTTAAAAAGGTTGTGGGATAACATATATACATGATATTTACTTAATAGTGATAAAAAGCAAAAGATTTATATATTAGTTGTTACTTACGCATAGTAAACATTAATAGAGAACTGGTCATAGGCTATCTTTTTTATATGATCATATAACAAAAATTGGAAGAGGCGGTATAAAAATGGCAAGCAAAATAAAAAATTTTTTTAAAGGAGCTTCAAATTGCATCCCTATCTATTCTTCGTTAAAAAAAGACAATAAGGCAGTAGACGTAGCAATGAATAATCTGGGAACAATAGCAGCTGGTTCTACAAACGTCTCAGGCGCAGATGTCTGGGAGACAATGTATAAATGCGGAGTCAACAATTCTAGAACAAGAAATGCACTCAAAAAGAAATTAAAGGAAAATAAATATACCATTGATGATTGTGTAATCGGTGATAAAAATAAATATGAAAACGGCAAGAGCAAGGACGGATGGAAAAAAGTCAAGAGCAAGAATGTTTGGAAAGAATTTGCAGGTCTTGAAATCTATAAAGGAGATGATGGCTGGTTGTCATGGGACACCTTCAAAAGAAACACAAGAATCAGCGGAGAGGTCAGGGCAGCTGTTTCTGCGACTGCTTTGGGTGTTTTTGGACTTTCTGCGTATTATGCTCTTGGTTCAGCAGCAGGCGGAGCAGATGAAGTCACTAAGGGCCATTATTACAGCAAAGGTTATGGTCTTGGATTAGGCGCTCTTGGAGTCATATCATCTATAGCTTCTGGAAGCATAGACGGGACATTGAGATCAGCTGCTTTGGTCAGTGCAAATACTTCTGCAATCACAAAATATCCTAAGCTCTCTTATCTGCTTGGTTTAGGATTGACAGCATCAACACTTGGATTCGCATATGGCGCAGTAAATCATTCTGTTCCTCATGCTAATCACGCTTTCAGTGATCTTGGAAGAGAAGCAAAAGAGACAGGGCACAATTTAATAGATTCTGCATCAACTAAATATCATTCGCTTGAAGACAGCGTAAAAGGAGTAGCATCTGATGTTTATATTCATGTAAGGCATCCATTCAGCGGACACGATGCTGCAGGACATGACAATGGCCACAATAATCCAAGCGGACACGGAAGAACGCCAGGTCATGGAAATAATGGACCTCATGGAAATGCTCCTGTAACTGCTCCAAATGCTCCTGTTGCTCCTAGCGATATTCATCAGGATGCTCCAGCAGCAACCGAAAATAACAATCTTTCTGATTACTATAACCCTCATCCTCATAGGGTCTGGGCAAATTATGGGACCACAAGAGTAATGAGCACAGATCTTGTTGAAAGGAGCTTAGGTGTACAGGGAGATCATTTCAGCGTATTGAATCTTGATCATGCGATGAAAGACATAAACAGCGGAGCTAATCTTCCTCATGGAGTCGGGCAGCCTTATCACGGACTGCATCCACAGGATCTGGCATTGAGAGTCACAGAAAAAGACGGCCATGTATACCTGATTAATCTTGATGCAAACGGAAGGAGCGCAGATCTGCCCCAGTTCATCCACAATGGAAGACTTAGTGAGCATGTAAGATGGGCAGAGCTCTGCTACAATGACAATCATGGAACTCCGAGTAATATCAATGATGACACTCTGTATGTTTTTGCAACAGCACTTGGAGAGCATGGCCATAATGCTCAGGGTCATGGCCACAGCTATGGAGGGTATGGACATCAGATATCAAGAGGAAATGCTCCACACATAATAAATAAGCATGATAACACATCCACCATAAATATTAACACAGACACAAATACAACAATAAACCATAATGATCAGGGTAATTACACATATCCTTCAAACTGGAATCAGACAGGGTCGGCTCCAGAAGGGATAAATACGACATTGAGGGTTGAATCATCTCCATGGGAATCTCATCACAGGAATGGCACTCTTGATTATGCAGCAATAGCAAACACAGAAGGAGTCAGGTCAGATGATGTGAGAGGAGTTGCTTACACAGGCCAGACAGTTTATGTGAATCCTCAGGGAAACCATGTCCACAATTCAGCAGTCTATGATGCGCAGGGCAACCAAGAGCATCTTAATGGGACTTGGGGCAATATATTCCGCCCAGGAGACCATCATAAATACCAGGTAGGAGAATGGAAACCTGGAATGCCTCTGCAGATAGGTCTTACCAGAGGAGCAGATCATATTGAAGGGAATCAAGGAGTGATATTCCATTATGGGCATGAGCAGGGGTATAATCCACACGGACAGCACACTAATGCGCAGAGCGGAAATGTAGCTGAAGCTTATGCTGATTCACCTTACCAGAATGGAGTGCATACAAGCAGGGACAGCCACACAATCAATACTCAGTGGGACAATGGCTATGAAACAAACAGGGCTATTGAAGTGCGCGGAAATGAGGGGAGATCTGAATATATAGGCATAGTAAAAGGAGCTATTCTGGGTTATGGTTTAAGAAGTGCATTACCAACACCATCAGGCAGCTCTAATGTTTACAGCGGAATCCATGGCGGCCAGGTAACAGGTCCTCCAATAAATGGAGGCCAGTAGGCAATAAGCAGGCAAACTAAAATGAAAAAGATATTTTTTCCTTCAATTTTGTTCATGGTTCTGTTAGCTGCAGGAGTATCTGCAAAAGTAGATGTGAATTATAATTTCTATGATATACACACAACCTATGCTGTCAATAATGTAGACACATTGGTCTATCCATGCCTTGATGCAGGATGCAATAACCTTATGTTAAGCAGATCTCTTCCAGGGACTGGAAATTCAGGATCAAGCTCAAACACAATAGTGACCTATCCTACAAACCTGATCACAAAATATGGTTATGCAGCATTCTATTTCGAGCCAGGATACGTGCCAGAGGAAGCAAAAGCAGACTGGAGCGGAAACGGCAATACAAGATATTCAATACCATTCAACAAGATATTCTACTGCAAGTCAAACATAACAGAGTTTGATGTAGGTGCAGATGCAAACGGAGACGTTGCAATCAATTCAAGCATAAGGAGTGCATTCTCAAGAGCAAACAAGATAGTGGGATACACACCTCCTGCTTACATAGATTACTATTCATCTCTTGTAAGGACAAATGTTACCGTATACAATGAAGACAATGCAGTTGTCTATGAGAGCGCAAGAACAGACAACATACTGATGGATGGTAATGTTGATTTCAATCTCAGCTTCAACCTCGCATCTGGGAATTACACAGCAGTCATAGTCACAAATGTGACAGATGATCAGTGCGCTTCAAGCCTGACAAGGGAAAGGCAGGTTGAATTTGAGATTCCAGAGATTCCAACCCCTATAGAACCATTGAATGTCACATTGACAGCAAATCTAATCAGTGGATCAGAACCTCTTAATGTTTCATTGAACTGTTCAGTACAGGGAGGAGAATCCCAATATAATTACTCATTTTATGATAATATGGTGCTGTTCTTCAATAGGATAACAGACAGCAACAGCATATCATTAACCAGGACATTCAGCGCAGGAAACCATACTGCGACATGCTTTGTTTCAGACAGCGATGGAAGGAATGACTCAGATTCTGTTATGATAACTGTAAATGCAACACACATTCCAGAGTGTAGAGATTCAATAGACAATGATGGGGATGGATTAATTGATTATCCTACAGATTCAGGGTGCGAGAATCCTGGTGATGATAATGAAACAGACATGATAACACCTCCTGAATGCTCAGATTTGATTGACAATGACGGAGACGGATTCATAGACTATCCTGCAGATCCAGGATGCGTAAATGCAACAGACGATGATGAATACAATAATAACACGATAAATGAAGCTCCTCTTGTCACATTGCGTTTTCCGTCAGACAATTCATCTTTCAGCATAGGCAATCTCGTGTTCATCTACGGAGTAGTTGATGATTATTCACCATTGCTCAGCTGCACATTCTACTCAAACATCACAGGGACATTCGCTCCTATGATGTCCCAAGTTACGGCAAACGGAGGAATAGGATTCTTCAATACAC
>JAPLZS010000066.1:0-344 GCA_026394915.1 Candidatus Woesearchaeota archaeon
GAGAAAGATATACAGAATATCCAGAGATTCGGCCAGCCCCTTTTCACAGACGCTGAACAGACCCAGATAGCGCAGGAAGCACGTGCAAAAGCATTGGAAGAAGTCACAAGAGAAGTTGAAGGCACAACTACTCCTGCAGCAGCTGCAACAGGAACTCAGGCAACAACACCAGGACAAGGGGCTGCTGCAGCAGGCACCACAGTATCACTTGTTCCACCAAATTTAATGCCTCCTGGTTCAGTGGATGGCAAGTATTACACAAATGATCCTAGAGTAATAGCAATGCTTACAAGCATGGGTTATGGCACTGGCACTGCTGCTGATATAAAACGGTTCCAAAGTAA
>JAPLZS010000066.1:396-2696 GCA_026394915.1 Candidatus Woesearchaeota archaeon
CAAAGTAAGTATAATATCCAATCAGACGGTGTTGTGGGCATGCAGACAAGCACTGCTTTACTTATAGCATGCAACAATAATCCTACATGCAAAAGCGCTCCCACATCAAGCAACTTTGAAACTAAAGTAGTGCCTGTTGTCAATACTAAAATGCAGGAAGTAGCAAACAGCCCTGCTATGCAGCAGATTAATAAAGCTGGCGAACCAGACAGCAGTAGACCGCCTACACCACCACCTGCACCACCTGCACCTGGACAACCAACACCGCCAATACCAACATCTACACCACCACCTCTAAAACCAGCATCAGTAGCCTCATCTAATTATCCACCTGAATGTAGCAATGGTGAAATTCTAATAGTTGATGTCTGTGTGCCTTCTCAACTTTATACTGCTCAATCTACAGCTACTTCAGGCCCAATCCAGCAAATCGTGATAAAAGACACAATAGGAAGAGAAACAACATATCTACCCACAGGCCCAACAGTTAGTGGACTAACACAAGGAATAATGATTCCAGGAAAGGATGTCAAGCCAGGCACATTCCTGCCATATTTTTATACCACCATGGAAGGGAATACTTATTTCTTAGGATATCAGTATGATGATATTAACGGAAAAACGCATTACATAGGAAAACAGGAAGCTGATGAAATGAGCGTGAGTGCTGATCTGAATCAGCTTGCTCAATCTAAATCAGGCGTGACAGTATATCGTAGACCAACTCCATCAGCCTCATCAACTGTTAAATCTGTCTCTAATCCACAAGACTGGAGCCAGCAATCAACCCAGCCTTCGTCATCTAATGATTTTACTGAGGTTTCAGAGCCGTCTGTACAACAAGGATCATCTCATGATATTGCTTCATCTCCAAAAACGCCAGTATGCATCTGCGAGGATCCTTGTTATCCAGATCTTGTAGGACAAACTTGCTTGGGGGATGATCCCACAAATGTTAACTGCATTGCTGGAAGTATCTCTGCAACATGCAGCTAATCCACCGCAACCTACAAACGCTCTGGCGTTTGAGGTTCTGAAATCAGAGTTTTCCACAACCTTTAAAATAGCATCTCTTTTCTATTCTTATCATGGCCCTAAAACTGTTCAATACGCTGACGAGGAAGCTTGAGGTATTCTATTTAGCATGTTGATGTTGTACAGTACAACCAAATCAATTTTATATATGTTCCGTGTTGTACAATACAACCGAAAGATTTAAATATAACTTGTATGTTGTATATTACATCATGGATAAAAGAGAGCAGATCTTGATTGAGAATTTCAATGAATATTTCACGCTGGGAAGCGACGCTTTAAAGAAAGAGAAGTACAACAGCGCAGCAACATTGTTCTTCAAGGCTCTTGTCAGCCTGTGCGACCTTCTGGTTTTCAGGAAAGAGGGCATCATCCCTTCTTCACATGCCAACAGGTTCAGGATCCTAGAGCAGAAGCATCCTAAGATATATAAAATATTGGACAGGGATTTCCCTTTTTACCAGGACAGCTACACAAAAAAGATAGACAAGGAGACTGCAGAGCTCTTCATGGACGATGCTGAACACATTAAAAAAACAATTGGAATCTGAAAAGAGAGACAAGGCAATATTTGATATTGTCTTGTATGGCTCGGCTTTTAAAGGAAAGGAATCTCCGAGAGATATAGACATCATGATAATATTCCTGGAAGGGCAGCTGAAAGAGAGACTGGATAAGATCCAAGAAATCAAATTCAAGATAAAGAAATCTATGAAGCAAGAGATTGACATCAAGCAGATATTCCTAAAAGAATTATTCTCTCCTGCATTCCTTGCAAAGACAGGCATATTATTGGAAGGATTCAGCATATTCAATGATGCGTCTTTCTCTGAAACATTAGGTTTTAAATCATATGCTCTATTCTGGTATAATCTTGATGGATTGACGCATGCGCAAAAGGTAAGTTTCAATTATATACTCGCAGGCAGGAAAACAAAAGGTATAATCGAGCAATTGGAAGGCGAAAGGCTTGTCAATGGAGCTGTGAAGATCCCTATGGAGAATTCAATTGTCTTTGAAGACATATTAAAAGCAAATAATATATAGTATCACAAAAAGAACACATTAGAGGAGATTTAAATGGCCCTAAAACTGTTCAATACAATGTCCAGGAAGCTTGAGGTATTCAGGCCTATAAAAGAGGGGGAAGTGAAGATCTACTCATGCGGCCCTACTGTCTATGATTATGCGCATATAGGCAACTTCAGGGCATATATCTGCTCTGATGTGCTTGTAAGATACCTTGAATACAAAGGCCTCAAGGT
>JAPLZS010000100.1 GCA_026394915.1 Candidatus Woesearchaeota archaeon
AAACAGGAGCAAAAAAAGTTTTGATATCAGCTCCGTCAAAGAGTGCTGACATCTCAATTGTGAAGGGAGTAAATGATAATCTCCTCAATAATAAGCATATGATTGTCTCAAATGCATCATGCACAACAAACTGCGCAGCTCCTTTGACAAAAGTCATAAATGACAATTTCGGGATTGAGAAAGGATTCATGATAACATCTCATGCATACACTGCAACGCAGAAACTGGTCGATGCGCCTGATTCAAAAGATCCGAGAAGAGGAAGAGCAGCTGCGGTCAACATGGTCCCTTCTACAACAGGCGCAGCAGAGGCAGTTGTGCAGACAATACCTGAGCTGAAGGGAAAGATTGACGGATTTGCGATAAGAGTTCCTATCCCTACTGGATCGATAATAACATTGACAGCGCTTGTGAAAAAGCCTGCAACAAAAGAGGGAATAAACTGGCTCTTCAGCGAAGTGTCAAAATATCACATGAAAGGCGTCCTTGAATACACAGAGGACCCTATCGTATCCTCAGACATTGTGCATAATCCTCATTCCTGCATATTCGATGCAGGCCTGACAAAAGTCACAGACGGAAACCTTGTCTCAGTCACAGGCTGGTATGACAATGAGTGGGGATATTCTAACAGGATGATCGATGTACTAAAACTTATGAGATAAATTGATGAGATAATAATATAGATTTCTTACTTTTTTATCTTATCTTTTTTGTTCAGCTTGTTTTTCAGCTGCCAGATATTCTCTTACCAGGCCCTGAATGATGCTGACAGAATCTTTACCATACAGTCCTTTGAATGCATCTCTTGCTTTTTTTATCATTTCAATCGATTCAGGGAGCTTATCCGCATCATCTATTTCCAGAGAATGTACGAACTCAAAACTGTTATCTGAATGCCTCATCTGACGATATCTGACTCCAGTCTCTCTGGTTATAGCTTCAAGAAGATTATGGTTATATGATTCATTAGTGATCCTCACAGAGTCATACATATCAATGCGCATGACTGTGAATGTTGGAACAACAATTTCGCCTGATGTATCCACTAATTCCATATCCACAAATATATCATCATCGTTATACGGCAGAAGATGGAATACTCCTGGCCTGTTGTCAAATCTATCATGGAAATCATGCGTTGCAGTAAACATATTTTCCTGCCCTATAAGCATACGATATCCGCAGTTGTTGACATATGCATGGGTGACCAATCCAAGCTTTGCTTTAATCAAATCAGAGGCTTTTTTGACATTTCCAAGAATGATTGTATTCTTCTCATGGAGCTCTGTTTCCAGATCGCCTGCTTTGTATTCTGTTGCCCTTAATATTCTTTCAAAATGATCAAGATCAAGATATCCTATTGACGCAGGACAGCCCCGCAGTTCTTCATCAGCATTTGTTATTATCCTTATAAAAGCATCATCATTCTTCTGCTTTGCAGGACTTATATCTGCTGGATCAAACTTGCAGTCCCTTAGATCGCCTGGTATCTGGCCTATCTTGAGCGGAACATCAGAGACAATCTCATTCAGTCTAGGATTGTATCCTACTCTATCATATTTGTATCGTGATAATGTACTTATGACCTTTCCTGTCTCATCTCTTTCGACTTCAGTGGTTTCAGGAACCCCTGAAATAAGATAATATAGAACATCTTCTGCACTAAGATCACTATACTGCCATATATGCGTTGGCCTTCTGTCAACCTGTTTCTCTTTCCCTTTTCTTGAACATCCCCAAAACATAAGTATCCCTTTACGACTCTGGAATGCTAAAAATATATAAAGCTTTCTTTTTCCGCAGTTGTTCAGCTGCCTGAATAGAAAGATAAATAAACAAGAAAGCATAAGAAAGATATAAACAGCTCAAAAAGGCGATATCATGTTCAAGACAATGAAGGATTTTGATTTCAAGGGCCAGAGAGTTCTCGTGAGGGTAGACTTCAATGTGCCTCAGGATGAGGCAGGCAATGTGGAGGATGACTGGAAGATAAGGAAGAGTATCCCCACGATAAAATACCTTGTTGACCATAAGGCAAAGCAGATAGTCCTCATGAGCCATCTTGGAAGGCCGAGCGGAAAATCAGACGCAAAGTTTAGGATGGACAAGATTGCAGAAAGATTATCAGAGCTTCTTAAGAAGAAAGTCTTAAAACTGGATGACTGCATAAACGAGCCAGCGCCTGAGAATGAGAATATAATACTTCTGGAGAACTTGAGGTTCTATAAAGCAGAGGAAGCCAATGACAGGGGCTTTGCAAAGGGCCTTGCAGAGTATGGAGATATTTATGTGAATGATGCATTCGGAACATGCCATAGAGCTCATGCTTCTGTGTCAGCAATAGTCAATTTCCTGCCAGCATGCGCTGGCCTTCTTCTGGAAGAAGAAGTAACTCATCTCAGCAAGGTTCTGGATCCAGAGAGGCCTGCAGCAGCAATATTGGGCTTTGCAAAGATATCTGGCAAGATAGAATTGATGAAAGCATTGATGGACAAGATGGACTTTGCCCTTATAGGGGGGGCCGTATCATTCACATTCCTCAAATCAAAGGGATTTGAGGTCGGAAAGAGCCTTGTCGAGGATGATGAGCTGAAGACAGCAAAGTCATTGCTTGAGCAGTATGAAGACAAGCTTATTCTGCCTCAAGGACAAAAATTGTCAATATAACAGACATTCCAGCTGACATGATGGGGCTTGACATAGGCCCAGAGACAGTATCATTCTTCAAGAAAAGGCTTTCAGAGGCAAAGACAGTGATATGGAACGGACCGCTCGGAGTGTTTGAGATAGACAGGTTTGCAGCAGGCTCAAGAGAGATTGCAAGATATCTCGCAAGTTCTAAGAAGACCGTGATAATAGGCGGAGGAGAGACTGCAGAGATGATAAGGAAATTCGGCCTTGACAACAAGATGACTCATGTGAGCACAGGCGGAGGAGCATCGCTTGAATTCCTTGAAGGCAAGGAGATGCCTGGCATCAAGGCCCTTGAAGAGAATGCAGAGATGTTCTGAACTATTTCAAAATCTTTTGTCTATTGAATGATCTAGAAAGATAAATTAAGCCTGCTTTCATCTTCTCATCAGGAAACTCATGCCCAGCATTATCAGGAATATCCCTATTGCAGCAAGCGCGAACTTCAGTATGAAATCAATAGAGATTATTATTCCTAGAACAATCAATAAGATCCCTATCACAATGTTGAACAGGCTCTTATGCAGCTTCATCCTCATCCTCTTTCTCTTCTTCTTTTGCAGAATTGTCAATTCCCTGTATCTTAACTCTCAACCTCACTCCTAGAAGGCCCTTCACATCGACCTCTATCTCTGACACGATCTTCGCAAGGTCGAATTTCCCAATCTGCTTTGACATCTTCTCTATGTACAGCTCTGACCTCAGGATCTGGTCATCGATATGAGTGAGCTTGTAGTTGAGCTCATTCAGTTTCTGGCTTGCCGTGTTTATGCTCTCTCTTTTCTTGAGCTTGTCCATTGAATCCAGAAGATCCCTGTGCTTTGCCGCATACTGGACTATCCTTTCTCTTGTCAGCTGATTGAGCGCCTCAAGAGTCTTCTCCTTCTTCTTGCTGTTAAGGTCGAGCTGGCCTGCTTCAGCAAGCTCTCTTATCTTCGCAAGCACATTCATTATCCTCATGCTCCTGTCATTGAGCAGCCCTTTTATCGGCGAATCAAGATATTCGTCTATCAGCTTCCCGTCCTCAAGAGATATCTTTGAGTATTTTTTCATTGATTTGTCTATGGGAGAGAAAAGCATGGAAAGCTCCTGGTCATTCTTCTTTGTGCCGGAATGGATCTCCTTCTTCTCGTCCTCAAGCTCCTTGAGCTCCCTGAAATCCCTGCTCTGCTTGATCTTCCCGATCTTGTCCTCAATCTCTTTCTTTGAAGCGCTTATCGAGCTTAGATTCGCTTTCTCCTCTTCAAGCACCCCTGAAGCCTTTTTCTTCAGTTCAATGAAATTCTCTATCTTCTCTATCTTCGTCCTCACGTCATTGACTTCCTTGTATTCATTGTCAAGCAGGCTTCTTGAAAGCATGTCTATATTCTTTATGTTCTGGGCAACAGCGCCTGATTCCTGCCTGAAGAACTCCTGCAGGACATAATAGTTCCTTGCTGATGTCTTTGTGAAAGTGTTCAGGCTCTCCTCGAATCTTGCGAGGAAATCGCTTATCGAGCCTATGTTTATCGCAGTGGGGACTTTTGTCTGGTTGAGGAAGAGATTGACGGCATTTATGTATGAGTCCCTGTTCCCCTTCATGACGCTCATGGCCCTTTCAGGTATGTTCTCGTTCATCAGCTTTGCCTGGCTGAGCATGTTCAGGTTCTCTTTTGCCTTGTCGCAGTTTGCCTTTATCTCATCAAGCTTTATCTTTATATCGTCTTTGATATTGTCTATCAATGGCTCTGTCTTGTCATCAAACCATGAAGGAAGCTCGCTGAGCTCTATGTAGACTGTCTCCATGCCTCCCTTTTTCTTGAATAATGAACTGAACCATGCCATAACGCCCATAATTACGAAGTCATTTATATAGGTTATGGAAACCACTGATTTCCAGAACCTCAGAAATGCAGAGCATTTCTGTAGGTTACAAAAGGGAACGCCCTTTCTAACCTCAAAGATGCCGTGCATCTTTGTAGGGTTTGATGAAGACAGGCAAAAGCGATCATGCTGACTGCTTAAGGTACGCATGCAATATCTTCTGATATCTTCTTCTA
>JAPLZS010000163.1 GCA_026394915.1 Candidatus Woesearchaeota archaeon
GTCAAAAGCAAAAGATTCTGCAGGAGCAGATCCTCTCATACTGCGCAATGAGGTAGTGGGCATAAAAAGATCAGGAGATGTGTACAGATTGACAGTCCAAGAAAGAGATGGAAATAAATATAATTTTGATAGCAGGATTGTCATAAATTGCGGCGGCCTTCATTCAGATAAGAATGCCATTAATGCAGGGATAGACATAGACAGATCAGGATATCGGTTATTCTTCTGCAAAGGCGAGTATTTCAGAGTGAGCAGCAAGCACACTGGAAGGATAAACCATCTTATCTATCCTGTTCCTGCGCACGCAGGATTAGGGGTGCATGTCACGCTTGAATTGGATGGTTCAATGAAACTAGGGCCTAACACAATATGGCTTCCCGGCAATGTGTTTGATTATTCTGTGGATGATTCCCACAGGAAAGAGTTCTTTGAGGCTGCAAAAGAATATCTTCCTTTCCTTGATATTGAAGATCTGCAGCCTGACCAGGCAGGGATACGGCCAAAACTATTCGGTCCAGGAATGGCAAAGCGTGATTTTGTGATAAGCGAAGAGAGCTCAAAAGGATTGCCTGGCCTGATAAACCTGATTGGCATAGAGTCTCCAGGGCTTACAGCTTCGCCAGCAATAGGAAAATATGTGAGAGAGATTGTGGATGAGATTCTTTGACTTTCTATTATAACTTTTCTTTGATATTATTTTTATTGAAAATTGCGCAAGGGTTTAAAACCCCGCACTTCAGTGCGCAATTTTCAAGACTAAAAACTCGCCTTTTAGTGCGAGGAGCGTAAAACCACGGGCTTTAGCCCGTGGATAGCGGCGAGTTTTTATTATTTTTATTGCATCTTCCTATTTTATGACTTCTTTCTTGACAATGAACTCTTTTCCATTGCATTTCACTTTGTCTCTCTCATAAAGCTTTCTCTTGTTCCTTGTCTCAGGCTCTCCATTCACAGACACTGCGCCTGATCTGATAAGTAATTTGGCCTGGCCGCCTGTGTTTGCAAGGCCATTCACCCTGATGAAGGCGTTGAGCTCGATATAGTCGTTTTCATCATTTTCCATAAATCACCATCATCTTATTATTCTTCATTATTTCCGCTCCATTCCCCAAAAAGATGAGAGAACCTCATAGGATTCTCTATTGTCCAGCCACTGTATACTCTTTCTCCTATGAGTATCTCCTCTGGTTTGAAAGTTCCCTTTTCTCCAGGATAAGGGCAATTAGTTATTCCGACCAGATTCCCTTGGCCATCAACACAATATGTGTGGTCTATATTCCTCATTTTATCAGATGTTCTTATGCAAACTCCTTCTGGCAGCAGTCCAGCAGAATAAAGGCTTGTAAAATATTTAACACTATCAAAAAGAAGAGGATCTCTTTCTTCCAGGCAGTTTTCAATATAATCTTCAGTAGTCTCAAAACCCATATCTCTTACGAAATTATCTATGAACAGACTATCCATATTCTAGCTTAGCCCCCAGTATATTTAAATCTTCTTTTTGTTGCACTTTTTGGTTGAGAAAAATTGAATAATCAAAGGGTAGGCAATCTTATCTTTCTTTTAGAATCATCTTAATCTTATCAGCGCATTTCTGAGGGTTATCAATAACTTGATGTTCCCAGAATCTTATGACTTTCCAATCCTGTTTTTTTAATTCCGAATTTACTTCTTTGTCTCTTTTGACATTACCTTCTATCTTATAAATCCAATATTTCTTATTTGATTTAGGGGCAATAAAACATTTTTTGCATTTATGCCAGAAACATCCATCTACAAACACAGCTATTTTCCTTTTTGCATTTCCGAAATCAGGACGGCCATAAACAGATGGATGAAATCTCAAATTAGTTCCCTTTAGGCACTTTCTTAGAAGAAGTTCACCTGCTGTATTTTTAGACCTTATTTTAGACATTATCTTGCTTCTTGTCTCTTTTGAAAACACATCTGCCATTTTTAAGGGAAACTCCACATGCTTATGCTTTCCAATTTCCACTGGACGCACTGGACTATTGTGGGCAAAGTATTTAAATACTTGTTCTGATAACTGTGTTAAAGATTAAAAATGAGGACTGCAGACTTATTCGCGGGTGTTGGTGGCGTTAGGCTAGCTTTTGAGAGGGCAGGCTTTAATACTGTTTTTGCCAATGATTTTGAACCTGCCTGCAAACATACCTATGATCTCAATTTCATCAAAACAAAACTCTTTGTAGAAGACATAAACAAAATCAGATTCTCAGACTTGCCGGAGTTTGATGTACTTTTAGCAGGATTTCCCTGCCAGCCATTCAGCATCGCCGGATATAGAAAAGGGTTTAGAGATACCGGCAGAGGAGAGCTATTTTTCAGGATAATTGATATATTAAAAGCAAGAAGGCCGAAGGCAGTCTTTTTGGAGAATGTAAAGAATCTAAGGACGCACAGCAATGGAAAAACATTTTACGTTATAAAAAGAGAGCTTGAATCATTGGGGTATTATGTCAAGGATAAGATTCTGAATAGCGCTGAATACGGCGGAATACCTCAGAACAGGGAAAGAGTATTCATTGTCGGATTTTTGGATAAGAGAGTTGCGGATAATTTTGAATTTCCAACAAAAATAGATCTTAAAAAAAGCTTTAGGGATTTCTTGGAAAGGCAGGTTGACGGAAGATATTACTACAAAGGAAAACCTCTGTATGATAAGCTCAAGAAAGAGGTAAACGACAGCAATACTGTTTATCAATGGAGAAGAAAATATGTACGAGCCAATAAAAAAGGATTGGTGCCTACACTCACTGCAAATATGGGTGAAGGAGGGCATAATGTCCCCATAATCAAAGATTCTATCGGGATAAGAAAACTTACGCCGAAGGAGTGCTTCATGATTCAAGGATTCCCAAGAAATTTTAGGCTGCCAAAGCTGTCGGATTCAAAACTCTACAAGCAGGCAGGAAACAGTATACCTGTTCCGGTAGTTGAAAGAGTGGCAAAAAATATGATGAGCGCATTCAAAAAAGCAGAGAGCATTCAAAATGACCTCTAAAGAAATCTGCAAAAAACAACAGGAATATTATAAAAAAATGCTCGGCATTCTCGGCTCTCTAACCAATCTATTCTCAAAAAGCGATGTTCCTTATCTGGATTATAGGATTTCTGAGAACTTATTCTGCAAATCATTCAATGCCAAAAACCTGGCAAGAGCGGATGTATCTGCAGATGCAGCACTTGGGAATGTCGGAATAGGAATAAAGACCTTTCTTGACTCGAATGGAAAAAGCCTTCAGAAGATTGCGGAATTCAACAAAGACAGGCCAGCTTTCAAGGGGCTGTCAGCTGCTGATAAGATTAAAAAGATTTCTGAATTAAGAAATGAGAGAATAGATGCCACTAAAAGGATATACAATCTAACTGAAATGAAGTACCATATAATCTCAAGAAAAAAAGAAAGGATGTCCGTTTATGAAACAAGCATGGATTTGATAGATATTTTAAAAATAAATTGCATTAAGGAGTCGGGAAATGCCATATCATTCAAAGATTCAAAAAATGAATACTCATTCAATACAAGCAAAAGCACATTATACAAAAGATTCTCTCTCAATAAGCCCCTCTTTGAAATCTCCGTAAAGATTCTTGAAGATCCATTTGCAGTATTGGAAAATCAATTCTCAGAAATCAAGAAAGTATACTTTAAAGAGGCAAAACAGATGCCATACGTCATTCTTCCATTGTATTCAAGAACAAAGAAGGCCAAGAGCGTGCATGAAAAAAGCGGGCTTAACCAATGGAATGCATCAGGAAGACCGAGAGATTTCAACGAAATATATATCCCTATTCCGATTTGGATACACAAAAGATTCCCAGGATTCTTTCCGCCAAGAGATAACTCATTCAATCTTATACTACCTGATGGAAAAATATTGGATGCAAAGATTTGCCAGGACAATTCAAAGGCATTGATGACAAACCCCAATTCAGCACTAGGGGAATGGCTTTTAAGGGACGTTTTAAACCTGAAAAGAAAGCAGCTGCTTACATACAAAAAACTTCAGACAATAGGGTTGGATTCAGTCATTCTTGAGAAAAAAGACAATGACGCGTATCTAATTGATTTCAGGCCTTCAGATACCTATGAAAAGTTCATGCAAGAGAATAAATAACTCTAAGATTGCCTATTTTGCGAAACATATATATAGCTGTATCTCTTTCTTTTATTCAGTGATAATAAAAAAGTAGCACCACGAGGTCTGGAGTCTCATGGTGTTGGGCCTACTTCTCATCGATGAATATAATCATGGTGTGCAGTATTTATAAATATTTTTTTGACCTTTTATTTCTTTAATTCTCCGTAGTTGCAATTTCTTTACTAATCGCAATAAGGCAACAGCCACAGGGTCATAATTATAGTTATGCCCTTTGTCTTTCAATTCAACCTGAACCTCAGATGCTTCCCTGGGTGTGGAGAAATATCCTTCTTCTTTTAAACTCATTAATCTTTCTTTTAAACCTGATTTTGGTTTCTTGGAACTTCTATTAATAGTCTTTTTTATGTTGCTCTTAGCAGATATCTTTGCATTTTCAGCAGGTGGATTCTCTAATATCCTCTTTATATAATTCTCTCCTTCATGCATAATCGAATATTGATAAGCATTCCCCCCTGTAGTATTAACGGAGCGTCGATCAACAAATGAGCCTGCTTTCATCAATGCCATTCCAATAGCGCTTGAGGATGATGGAATTCTAAATTTGACAGATAATATTTTAGATATTTGTGAAGGATTAAGACCATCTACTTTATGATCATATCTTACAAGATACAACAAATAAAGAGCTCTATCCAAAGCCTTTGTTAATTTATACATTATGGGATATTTTGTACTATTTATTGTATTTGCAAGTGTATCAGCAATATCTGCGTCGTATATTATCTCCTGTGTTTTATGGGGGGGATTCTGAGATTCGGTAAGGGGCTGATGAGTATTAATAGATCCTGTAAGGAGTTTATTCAATATAATCTCAAATGCTTTGCTTTTTAGAGGTTCTTCTAAATCTTTCACAGCTTCTTTTGCTTTATCGACGTGTTCTTTGAGTTTTTCTGCTTCCATATAAGAAGATAAGAGGCACTAATATATAAACCTTTCTATTATTTTATACCTTTCGAAAGGTATAAATAAACTGACTAAGCACAGGCACTAAAATTGGATATATAACAAACCATTTATTATAAGGTTATAACCCTTTTATTTCATCTTCCTTATATTCCCCCCACAATCTTTATATATATGGCCTATACAACCAAAATACCATGAAAAGAACTCATACATGCGGAGACCTTGGGATAAAAGAAGATGGCAAAGAGGTAACTCTGCAGGGCTGGGTTGACACAAGAAGAGACCATGGCGGCTTGATATTCGTAGACCTAAGGGACAGGTATGGCCTGACCCAGATTGTCCTTGATCCTAACTCCAAGGGTTTTGGAGAGGCAGCTCAGTTAAGAAGAGAGGACTGCATACAGATAACAGGTAAGGTAAGGCCAAGGCCCCAAGGCATGGCAAATGAGAATCTCAAGACAGGCAAGATAGAGGTATATGTCGCAAAAGAATTGATCATACTCAACAAATCAGAGACTCCTCCTATTGAGATTGATGACAGGAAATTAGCGAACGAAGAAGTGAGGATGAAGTACAGGTTCTTAGACTTGAGAAGGCCTTCAATGCAGAAAAAGCTCATCTTGAGGCATAAGGTCGGCCAGGCTGTAAGGAATTATCTTTCTGACAATGATTTCATAGAAGTCGAAACACCTTTGCTTGTCAGGGCAACTCCAGAAGGAGCAAGGGATTATCTTGTTCCGAGCAGAGTTCATCCTGGAAAATTCTATGCTCTTCCACAAAGTCCTCAGCTTTACAAACAGCTGCTCATGGTCGCAGGAATGGACAGATATTTCCAATTGGCAAAGTGCCTGAGAGACGAAGATCTTAGGGCAGACAGGCAGCCTGAATTCACTCAGATTGATATTGAGATGAGCTTCCTTGATGAAGAGGACATCTATAGGCTTATGGAAGGCCTGATAAAAGTCGCATTCAAGACAGCAGACATTGATGTAAAGATCCCATTCAAGAGAATAGCATATGATGAGGCAATGGAAAGATACGGCTCTGACAAGCCAGATGTAAGATTCGGGCTTGAGCTGGTAAATGTCAGCGACATTGTAAAAGCAAGCAATTTTGAGGTATTCACAAAAGCCATTGCATCAGGCGGAAAAGTCAAGTGCATAAATGCAAAAGGCTGCGCAAAATTCTCAAGGACAGACATAGAGGATCTGACTGCATTTGTCGCAATCTACAAGGCAAAAGGCCTGGCATGGGCAAAGATAAATGATGCTGGCAAGATGGAAAGCTCGATTGTAAAATTCTTCTCAGACAAGGTGCAGGCAGACATTGTGAAGAAGACAGATGCAAAGAAAGGAGACTTGTTGTTGTTCGTTGCAGACCACAAGCACTTCACAGTCAATGATGCTCTTGGAAATCTGAGATTAAAGCTTGCAGAGAAGCTTAACCTGATAAAGAAGGATGAATTCAATTTCATCTGGGTTGTAGACTTCCCTCTGCTTGATTTTGACGAAGATATGCAGAGGCATGTTTCTGTGCATCATCCATTCACATGCCCTAAAGATGAGGATATAAAATTCCTTGACAAAGAGCCAGGCAAGGTAAAGGCAAAGGCATATGATCTCACGCTCAACGGAGTAGAGATAGGCGGAGGATCCATCAGGATCCATAAGAAAGAATTGCAGGAGAAGATATTCAAGACACTCAGCATATCAAAAGAAGAGGCAGAGAGGAAGTTCGGATTCCTTCTTGATGCATTCAGGTACGGAGCTCCTCCTCACGGAGGATTGGCATTCGGATTTGACAGGCTTATTGCATTGATATGCGGCACAAGCGACATAAGAGAAGTCATTGCATTCCCTAAGAACAAGGCAGCAGAAGGCCCTATGGACGGCTGCCCAAGCGATGTTGATCCTGACCAGGTAAAAGAATTGCACATAAAGATGGAGATAAAGAGCAAGGCTGTAAATCCAAAAGGGGCAGAGCTCTCGAAGTGAATTATTTTTATTATGAGTTCTCTTTTATTCCGGAACATTTCTGTAGCACTCTGGAAATGCTTCACAGGACACTGGACATCCCGGCGTAAGGTTTATATTCATGCTCTGTTTAACAGGGTAAATCCGGAAAAATCACGATTTTTCAGAAAAAGGGTCAAAATGGATAAAGGAAATGCATTGGTTGTTTTTCAGGGGAAACATATTAGACGGCAATGGTATAACAATAAATGGTATTTCTCAGTTGTGGATATTGTGGAAGCATTAACAGATAGCCCCACTCCCAGGCAGTATTGGGGTAAGGTAAAAGATAGGGAATTCAACCAGATTGAGTTGTCCCCAATTTGGGTACAACTGAAACTCCCATCAGCAGATGGCAAGAATTATGAGACAGACTGCGCAAATACAGAAGCCATGTTCAGGATAATCCAGTCTATACCCTCCAAAAAAGCCGAACCATTCAAACAATGGCTGGCTCAAGTCGGCTATGA
>JAPLZS010000133.1 GCA_026394915.1 Candidatus Woesearchaeota archaeon
CTCGAAGGCCAGAAAAAGCATTGGCAAACAGCAGAACATAAAATGCAGAAAACTCTCTTCAATTTTTCATGCTAGACACGGGACGCCACGGGTTGAGCCGAAGGCGAAACCCGTGGTAGTTCACTATTTAAAAAGAAACCGTTCCTTTGTAATCCTACTTCAAGAGATCTTATCTTCATGTTTCATGACTTTATACAAATCTTTTGTATATCCCCCCATAAATTCATCATTCTTAAGAATATGTTGTAGTCCGAAGAATATCTGGCGTCCTAAAGCAGGATTTTCATATGTATCAAAAACACTTCTGACAATATCTTTTGGTGCTCCTGATTCAACTAATTCATCATGGACCATTCGATTAATTCCTACCTCTTCTCAAAACTCCATTTAAAACTTTTTTTGCATTATAGCCTATAATATCACATAGATGACTAAGTTTTGTTTTGCCGTTTCTGATTGATTTTTTTCTTTCTATAACATAAGTATGCACGGCAGCAGTTAACAATGTATCATAAAACTCAAATCCATGTCTTTGGTCTGGAAATTCAGATTGCATATCAGAAATTACTTGCATAGCTTGGTAATCTGCCATACCCTCAGAATAAACCCCATCAATATGAGCCAATTCGTGAGCATAAATTCTATAAAACCCATTCATATTGCTATCTAAATAGCTTCTTGAAATTTTCACTACATTTTTTCTGAATGGTGAAATACCACCACAACCCAACCTTAATTTTGACACTTCTACTTTTACATTTTCTAAGTCAAGAGTTGGACAATATTGTTGGACATATCTATCAACAGCTTTTTTCATCTCTGGAACTTTTGCAGCATCATATTGACCAGTTTTTGTCATGCTTAAGGTAGCTGTTGTTCCTTCACTCATACTATCGATTAATCTTCGAATTTGATCAGCAGCTTCAGCAGTAAGTTTTGGTATTAGTTTCTCCAATTGACTCGCAGTAATCTCGTATGAATCCATTTCTTCAGGATGCTTTTCTTCTGCTGCCATATATTTTTCAGATAATTTAGCAATATCATCTTTAATCTCATCAATTGATGGAACAGGAAAATCAACTTTTTGATTCTTGATTTTCTTCATTATATGTATGCCTGCTCCGATGTTTGCTCCGATAATCGCAGAATATATCATATAGTTAGGTATATCTTCAAGATCAGGAATTACATATTGTGCAGCTATTAAACCAACGCCCACAAAATATCCTAAATTCCTAACAAAAAAGTTTGGTCTATTAATATCATTATGATTAATTGATAAATGGTTGATTCTGATATTATGATAATGATTAAATGCAGTTAGTAATCTTTCGGATTGTTCCTTTTTTTTATCAGAATCAGTTTCAGATATTTTTTGCCTTAAATAATTACCCAAATTTTTTGCAATAAGATGTTGTAATAATTCTTCCTTTTTAGGTTTGTTTATTCTTGCTATGTAATCAATGATTTTCCCTAAAACTGGAATATTAGATTGATATAGCTTTTGAACCTCTTCCAATGATTGACTATGAAGAACTAATCTACCATCCTCCCTTTCTTCGATTTCAATTCCTTCAAGGATTGTTGATATTTTACCATCTAAAGCCATTTTTATTCACCTTTTTGTTTTATTTGTTCTATATTGCAACCACGTTCTGTGATTACCTCTTAGTAGTGATAAAACAGGCATCTATATAAACTTTGGCGGTGGTGATTACCACCAAAATAGCAACTTTTATATACAGAAACACCTTTCTTGGCCTTATGTACCAGGAATTATTGCAGAGGATAGGGCTTTCGCTGAATGAGGCAAGGGTGTATGAGGCAATGCTCTATCTTGGAGAGGCCAATGTCAACAAGATCTCCATAAAGTCAAAAGTCCACAGGAGAAATGTATATGATTCTGTGAACAAGCTCATAGAGAAGGGCCTTGCATCCGAAACATTTGTCAAGGGAGAGAAGCTCTTCAAGCCAATAGACCCAGAGCGCCTTAAGGAGATGCTAAAGGAAAAGGAGACTGCGCTTGAATCATCCCTTGACGAGATGAAAAAGCTCTACAAATCAGTGCAGCCAGAGGCAGAGGCTTATTTCTTCCGAGGCATTGAAGGGTTCAAGAATTATCTTCAGCTCATATTGCAGGAGAAGCAGACAGTCTATTTCATCGGCGCAAAGGCTTTCTGGCTTGATTCGAGGCTGAAGCATTATCTCAGGCATTTTGAGAGTGAGAGAAAGAAAAAAGGAATAAAATTCATGCATCTTTTTGATCACGAAGTAAGAGAACAAAAGCCAGAGATACTAAATATTGTCGGAAAACCTTACAAATTCCTGCCAAAGGAATATTCAAGCGCAACAGCAGTTGACATATTCGGCGATTATGTAGTGACTTTTGTAGGCGTCAAGCCAGGAGAATTATATGAAGAGCCATTGCAGTTTGTCTTAAAGAGCAGATTGCTGGCAGACGGATACCGCAAGTATCACAGCCCGAATGTCTTCTCGAATTCCTTCATCTCACGTATCTTCTGCACAAATTCAAATCCCTTGTCAGTTATCATTATGTAATCATAGCTCTTCTTCTTTACCCTCCTCACAAGGTCTTTCTGCAAAAGCTCTTCAAGATAAGAATTCATCCGATTGTATGACAGATTGGACTTGTACATCAGGTGAGTCGGCTTTATATCTCCCCCTTTGTTCTGTATAGAGGTGAGCATGTCCTCGATTATGCTTATCCTATCTCTTTTTCTTGCCATACTTAAGCACCATCATCAAAGTAATCAGCAGGATTATGTATCCTGCGAGCTGCACTGCCTCTGCAATCACATAAAGGACAGCATTCACCTGGACAAATATGAAGACAAGCTGGCTTGCTGTTATTGTGCCGAAGCTGCAGGCCAAAAGTTTTGTAGTATGCTGCTTATTCTTTCTGTAGTTCTTAAAATATTGCGAGGTAAGCATCAGAAGCAGCATGAATGATGTGATATGAAATATGTAATATGCAGAGCTGCTGAAATAGGTCATGACAAGCAGCAGATATATTATCAGTAATATCTGGGATCTCTTGTGGTCCTTCTGGTATATTTCATACAGCACATAAAGCCCAAGCAGAGTGAGCACCCTGTAAAGCAGGAATCCTATGAAGAACAGTATATTTGTCGAATGAACATCATTGAATGCATACGTCACTATACCCAGGTGCCATTTCTCAAGCACAGTATAATATATTGTGAAATTAGTCAATATCTTGAACAGGAAAGAGAATGCCAGCAGCAGGGATGCGATTGCGAGATAAAAATAATTCTTGTTCTTGCTGTCCATCTTGTAGTATTTCGCGCACAATATCACAATGAAAGAAAGCACCAGTATGCTGACTAAATCTATGATTATATCCTTTCCATAGAACCATGCCGGACTGTATACTATCTCTATCATGATATATACAAGGCAAAGACCCTTTAAAAAACTTATGGAGAATTGTGCTATAAGTCCATCCTATAACTGGCATTCACAGGGTATTTATAAGCACTCTGCATAATGGGTTTAAACAGAAAAGGAGGTGATTATTTGACAGATAGCCTAAAAATTCCCTTTATTGGTCTGAACCAATATGAGATTGATTATTTTGTTTTTTTGGAAAGCAAAGAGAGGAACAGGATGCACTGGACAAAGAATATCCAGAATGCCCAGGGAGGTGTGATATAAGGATGTCTTATCCAATAATTTATGATTAAAGATGACAATCATCGTGTCTTCAATGGCCGGGTAGGGTGATGGCAGCTTAGCTGAATTAAGGCACCTAAAAAGCAAGGCTCAACCGTCTGGCCTGCCTGGCCGACTAACCCCTTAAGATAATTTTATATATTCATT
>JAPLZS010000186.1:0-5106 GCA_026394915.1 Candidatus Woesearchaeota archaeon
AGCGTCTATGCAGCCCTGTATGTGATTATGGTCTGTTATCGCCACATTGACTTTTCTCTTTGCAGCAAGCCTGACGATGGAGCTCGGTCTTGTGAATGTGTCAGAATACTTGCTGTGGAGGTGCATGTCTGCGCAGAAGAAGCCCTCTTCCTTGAGCTCTTTCAGCAAAGGGTCTCCGAAGTGGATGCGTTCAATCATTATATGCTCTTTTTAATATATTTAGTTTATAAAGATTGTTATGGGGCTGCCATATATATCCGGATTCTGGATTTATTACAATATGTTTCGCACTCCAGAGTGCTAAAAAGAGAAAGATTTATATATAATTATTTTATACTTCAGACTAAGGAGGGGACGATGGCAAGCAGAGGAAAATTAAGCATTTTTGCATGTGATTCTGGAAGACCTTTTGCTGAGAAGATTGCTAAATCTCTGAATGATATAATCTTTAAAGAACAGATAGAAGGCGGAGCTCATATACTCAATACCAAAGAATCTCACTTTGCAAATAGTGAAGTTAAAGAGGTCATAGACGAGAGTGTAAGGGGTCATGATATATTTATAGTGCAGGATATAGCGAATTCTGTAACGGACTATAGCGTAGATACTAACTTTAGGGCATTGAAGACAGCTATTGATGCTGCTTACAAATGTGATGCAGATTATATAACAGCAGTAATCCCAGTATTCCCTTATGCAAGGCAGGATAAGGCTTTTTCTAGAGAAGGAATAACCGCTGCACAGGTTGCAAGAGAGATAGAAGATGCAGGTGCAGATAGGGTAATAACATTAGACATACATAATGAGGCTATTGCAGGTTTCTTCAGGAGAGCCAGATTCGATAATCTACGTGCAGCAAAGAGTATCATAGATTTTTTTAAGAGTAATGTAGGCACTGAGAATCTTACTGTTGCATCCCCTGATGCGGGTGGCGTACCCAGAGCGAACCATTATGCACAGAAACTTGGAGCTGATCTTGCTATTGTATACAAGAAAAGAGACTATTCAAAAGAGAATTCTGTGAAAGAAGCATTCCTATTAGGCAACGTAGAAGACAGAAATGTGTTATTTGTAGATGATATGATAGACACCGCAGGAACACTGGTTACAGATATTAGCACAATAAGGAGTAGGCATCGCCCAAATAAGATCTATTATGCATGTTCACTGCCAATATTCAGCAGACCTAAAGAAGGTAAATCAGCAGTACAAAAACTTAGAGATGCGTATGAAAAAGGGGATTTGAATCTTGTTATAGGCACTGATGCAGTATATCATGGGGGGGAGAATTTCTTGAAAGAAAATCTTTGGTACAGGGAAGTTTCTCTTGCAAAGTATTTTGCAAAGGTCATATTGAATGTAAACCGCAGAGAATCTCTGTCACAACTATTGAGCTGATGATTCATCCTATTTTTTCTTTCCTTATCACCATATCCGGATATCCCATGTTCGGCGCATCTTTCCAGTCTGCGCCGATTTCCTCGAGGATCTCATAGCACTTTCTTTTTGTCTCTTCAGGGCTTCCCATCATCTTCTTTGCCTCTACTTCTACAAAGAAGCCGAGGCCCTTTATCTCATCCAGGCAGATCTCAAAGTCTTTGTACTCAAACATCTTCCTGTGCTTCTCAACAATGACTTTCTTGATCATTCCAATCTTCCCTAATATGACTGACATTGTTTCTGGATCATTAATATCTGTCTCATATTCATCTGTCTTGAGAAGCTTTCCATCCTTGCCATAATGGCAGAAACTATAATTGATATGACCCTTGCCTTTCTCATTCCTCACTCTGAAATATTCTTTTGTAGGTTTCTCTGCAAAATAATCCTTGTTTGGAGGCATAAAATACTCGTCTTTCTGGTCTTTGGCCTTGACAAACCTGGCTATCTTCCTCAGCTTTTCCTCTGCTTTGCCAAGATTCTTCACACTAACCTTTATTTCAATTTCTTCATTCATTGGATTCACCGAAATCCTTCAAACTGATCTGGCCTTTCCTCTTGTTCTCTGGCACAGCAACCTTGCCCATGTCCTGGCCCACCTGCTTCTTGATGTCAAATGCGATGTTCTTTCCTATGATGTGGGCCATCGTCGTCACATCTGCTTTGCTCACATCGCCTATGTCCTTTATCCCGTTGTTGAACAACTTCCTTGCCCTGACTCTTCCTATGCCCTGCAGCTTGAGCAATGGCAGCAGCTCTTCCTTGACACCATATCTCATCCTTAATCTCGTCTTTATTATCACGCTGATGAGTTTCTGCTTCTTATCCAGCCTTGCAAGCTCTTCTGCTGCATAAAGCAGCCAGTCAGCAAGGTCCAGCTTAACCCTTATCTCGCCTGGCCGTATATTATACTTCTCGAGCATAGTCTCCTCATCCTTTTCATCCATCCATTCTCCGAAAAATGATGCGGTCTTCACAGCATCCATGAACTGGTCATGGTCAGGATCAAATTCAGAAGGCTCAAGCACAATGAAGTTTGAATGATTCTCAACCGCTTTCTCCTGAATGTCATCATACTCGCTCTGCTTCACCCTTAGAAGAGGCCTTAATTCCATGCATGTTGACACCAGGTGCATGAAAGAGAACTCATTCACTGTCTTTTCTGAAGCCCTCTCCATTGCAATCATCATGTTGTGGGCAGTGAGGGGGTCGATGTACAGCTCTGCAACCCTTTTTCCGACTATTGTAGCAGAGATATTTCCTCTATTCTCTTTCTTATCTTTTTCTATCTTGTCTGCTGATACAAAATCACGTTCTGTCTTTGATTTATCTTTCTCACTTTCTTTTCCGTCTTTCTTCTTCTGCTTCGAGTCTGATTCTATGAAACTGAAATCATCAAGAAGATTGATCATCTTGTCGATTATCTTGCTGAGCTTTGCTGTGTCCTTGTAATGATGGGCCCAGAATGTCCTGCTGAAGAATTCCACAAGCTCTTCTTCGCTTGAGGCAAAATTTGAGGCGATCAATGAAAGGACATAAGTCCTCAGCACAGGCTCAACTGCAAGCTTTGAGTAGATCTCCTCTGATTCCCCATTTATGTACCTGTCTATCAGCTCATCTTTCTCTTTTTCTGAGGATGCCACTGCAATGGCCTCTCCCCAGCTGTCAAAGCCAGGCCTTCCGCATCTTCCTGCCATCTGCTGATAGTCAAGAGTGGGTATCCAGTCAAGGCCATAATGCCCGAACCTCTTCAGGTCTCTTATTATTGCCCTGAATGCAGGAAGGTTCAATCCATAAGCAAGAGTCGGAGTGCATGCAATGATTTTTATCCTGCCATCCCTGAATCCATCTTCTATCAAGGTCTTCTGGTCATGGATGAGGCCTGCATGATGGAATGCAATTCCTTTCTTGACGCATCTTGCGAGCCTCTCGCACTGCTTTGTGGGCTTTGAAAGCGCATGAAGGATCTCATCAGAAAGTTCAGATACCTCTTTCTTGTATCTCTCATCTGTCAGATTTGTTTTTGCAGCAATGTCCTCTGCTGCTTTCTCTGCGCCTCTTTTTGTGTTGACGAAGACAAGGGCCTGCTTCTTCCTCTCAAGAGTGTCAACTGCAAGGTCTACTGCAGCATTCTCTGTCGGATGCTTTATTTCTATGGGCTTTATCTTCTGCATTTATCTTTTTAGAATCGGTCTGTTTATATAATTTGCTTTATTCATTTCATGGTATCTATTCGCTAGTGCTAAAAAATAACATTTATATACAACAAAGATATATCCTATCAATGAAATGGGTCTGAGATTAAAGAGCATAGGCACACTTCTATCAGGCATAGCTATTGGAGCAGGCATGGGTTATCTGTGCCATGATAGTCTTGTACTTCCCAGAATAGAAACTCTTTCTTATCCTCCTGCCAAAGAGGCAGTAGCTCATCTTACTCCATCGATTGATGCATTGCTCTTCTTTGATAAGTCAGAAGATGATGGCTCCCCATTGATAATGAGGTCTTATCAGGATGATCATGAACTGCAGGACAGTCTATTCAGCATTTCAAACAGGTATTTTCCTTTCTTTGATGCACTGAATCAACCCCTTAGAATTGAGATCTCATCAGACAGGTACCTGAAACTCAAGGCATTGGATATAAACAGGTCTCCTGGCAGCAGCAATTATGCTTTTTTTGTGACTCCAGAAGATCCTGCAGTCCGACAGATTGCGACTTTCATTTACTTCACTGAGAATGTGGCAAAGAATTCATTCAAGCCAGAAGAATTTGCGTTTCCTGTGGTGAATTTTGTGAGAAAAAATATTGAATACAACCAGAAAATAGAATATAAAGAAGACTATGTAAGATTCCCTGTTGAGACATTGGTTGAAGGAAACGGAGACTGTGAAGATATGGTCATACTCGCAGCTTCTTTATTGAAATCTTTGGGCGGCGATGTCGCATTCATGTTTTATTTAGGGCCTGCAAAGGAAGGGCAGAAGCCCATGATGCATGTTGCTCTTGGCGTAAATGGGGATTTTTCAGGAGAGCATGTACGGCTCAATGGAAAGCCTTATTATTATGCTGAATGCACGCCAAGCAGCCTTGCCATTGGTGTAGTCCCTTTAAGCATGAAAGAATGGAGAAGAATAGGCACGTATGTAATCAAATGATTTAGTCCATTTTTTCTTAATAGATTATATGCAAAACATAATATATGATTATAAATGGGCCCGCCGTGATTTGAACACGGGACCGCACGATTTCTTAGCTTTTTCTGGCTTATCAGTTTCACATTTCCTTTATTATTCAATAAAGGAGATCGTGTGCTCCACCAGACTAAGCTACAGGCCCATATGAGTATAAAGCGCCCCTAACCAGACTCGAACTGGTGACCTCGCGGTATCTCTCTGGCGTTATAACGCCGGATAACAGCCGCGCGCTCTACCTGCTAAGCTATAGGGGCATTAAGTCAAAAATAAAGGGGTTCATTTATATAGTTTTTGGTGAAAATAGAGGCATATCAGATACATGGATTGTATATAAAAACAGCAACATTTAAATATAGCCTTACTGTATTTCTATATATGGAAAGCCAACCTGGATGCGGGCATCTCTGCAGGGAATGCGCCAGCTGGAAGAGGCACGCTGAAAAGTGCTGGTTCTATTGGGAAGGCAAG
>JAPLZS010000186.1:5238-7669 GCA_026394915.1 Candidatus Woesearchaeota archaeon
CAGATCTGATCAATAAAGGATAGGATATGGCAGGGTGATGTTATGGATGTATTATCAAACATAATCTTAAACAAGATAATCTTATCATGCCTTATCTCTATAATCATTGCGCAGATACTCAAAGTAGTTGTCTCATCTATAAAAAAGAAGAGATTGGATTTCTCCATGCTGCTATTGACAGGCAATATGCCGAGCGGGCATTCTGCTGTTATGGGTGCGCTTGTCACAGCAGCCTATCTGATTGAAGGAGTGAGCTCTTTGTTTGCTCTGTCGTGCGTTCTGGCTGTGATGGTTATCTATGACTCATTGACAATTAGGAAAGCAGTCGGCCATCACACAACAATACTTAATGAGATACTGAAGGCATTGAAGCTGCATCACAAGTATTCCGTGAAAGAGCTTGCAGGCCATTCATTCATACAGATAATCGTGGGATTGCTGCTTGGAATCGCTGTTGCGCTTATAGTGAACAGAATAATCTGAGATATTCTAAATGTAATATTGGATAAAATATACAGGCAGCGCTGTCAAAAAGAAAAGGGCATTTGTCCCAAGGATGTAGAAGAGCTGCCATCTCCTTGATTTCTTCTCNNCATGCCTTGCAATGCAGCATATCGCTATTGAAATTCCATAAAGGAATACCAATGACGCAGAGATTGAAAGCATAGCGCTGTCCTTTGAGAACAAGCCCACTATGACTCCCAATACCCCATACTCTATCTTTACAGAATTCTGATCTTTTGCGAGGAATATGTGCATAGCTATTGCTATCATGACTATTACCCCTATTGCCGGAACTTTCAGGTATAGCATAAGCAGAAGAGCGAGGATATAGAATACGCTCCTTGCGAAGTGTGCATATCTCCTTCCTGCCTTCAGCTCTTCAGGAGAGATCACTGTGAGAGCAAAGCCTGCAATAAGCCCAATATAAGCTATCACTAACGTAAGAATATACATTGTCAAAGTCATATCATCATATCAAGCATATTGGGTATTTAAGGTTTCTTGTTTTCTGCGTATAAAAACCTCATCCCATCATCTGTCTTTATTCCCTTTGCCCCATAGAATTCCCTTGCAAGATACCCATATGTCTTCACAATATGGTCTTTTGGAGTGCAACCGAGCTTCTTTGTCATGCTGAATATGAACTCCTCTGTTCCTTCTATCTCGATATAATCCCCTATAGGAGTTTCATCAACAACAACCTCTCCTTTTCCATTGTCAAACATGAATGTAGTCCTGTATTTTTGTATCACTTTTCTGGGCTTCAGCCCTATCTTCAGGAATATCTCTTTCATCTTCTTTTCGTCAACTTTTATCTCAATCTCTTCTCTGTCCATCATGTTGCTTGTTCTTGCAGGACCCTTGAATGCAAGGACTCCGTTCCTTAACCTGATAACACTATCTTTTTTCTTTATCCTGTCATCCTCAAAATCAAAGTATTCAGCATCCTCAAATATCCTTTCACTCTCTTTTCCTCCGAGTTTCCTGAGTTTTTTCTTTATATCTTCGATGCTGTCTATCTTTATCTTGACTTCTATCTCCCTGCCATTCACTGCTGCCATTTAGAATGACCCCATTGTATCAGAAGATCAGAATCAGTATTGCTGAGATCAGGAATGTCGCATGCTCCGAAGCATGTTCCGATCCAGATCATCACTTCTGCTTTTGTCTTCTCCTGTATATAATCTGCAATCTTGTCTGCTTTCGGCTTTAGGCCGTCAGGCAGCTGGATGCAGACCCTCTTTGCCCTGCTTTTCCTTATCTCAGAGACAGCCCTGTCTAGCTCCAGGTCATAATCTTCCATCTTAGTGTTCACCATGATATCTCAGGATTGTCATCTCCATCCTCTTCGATGGCATGTATCCCCACATAGCCGCATGCATCGCATTCATAATATCCTCTGTCTCCTTTCTTGATCCATTTCATGTGCTTTGATCCGCACTTCGGGCATTTCTTGATCTTTGTCATGTCTGCTCCATGTTGGATATAATCTATCATAAGAATAACAAACTAAATATAAAAATTTACTTCTTTTTCCTTGCAGCTGCATTCAAGTCTTCAAGGAATGCCTTGAGACTGATGCCATGCGTAGCTGCGCCCTGCTCTATTGTCTCATATGCTGAGATGTGGCAGCCTATGCAGTGCATGCCATGCTTGAACATGACCTCTGCTGACTCAGGATGCTTCTGGAGCACTTCGCCAAGTGTCATGTCTTTTGTGATGAACTGCTTTGGCTCTGCTGCTTTTGATGCTGCTTTCTTTGGAGCGTTCTTCTGTGATCTATTCTTTGCTTTTTTCGGTTTGGTCTTTGTTGTTTTTGCCATGTTTATTAGTATATACTACTGATATATATTTTATAAATCTTGTGGAAGAGGGTAAATAGCATGCTTGTATATTAATACTACTTAATGATAGTAAACATGGAAAG
>JAPLZS010000007.1:0-5211 GCA_026394915.1 Candidatus Woesearchaeota archaeon
TCTTTACTAGACATCCAGCTATAATACATCTCTACCATCCCTGGATTAATATCTCCGAGTATATAAACCTTTCTATATTTAATCACTATATAGTAGTATATAATACAGTCGTTATTCGTAGGACTAAAAGCGAAAGCTTTTATGTCCTCCTTGATGGCGGGATCAAGGAACAAGACCCTTGTTCCGCAACTTTTAAATATATAGCTGATTTTGGGGTTCATATGTGCGGCATAATAGGATATATAGGCAGGAAAGAGTCTTATAATATACTTCTCAATGGCCTGAAAAGGCTTGAATACCGCGGATATGATTCTGCAGGCATTGCAGTCATAAGCCCGAAAGGCAGCATCCTAGTGAACAAGGCAGTCGGCAGGGTTGAGAAGCTGCAGGCAAAGGGCAAAGAGCTGAAAGGAAGCATAGGGCTTGGCCATACAAGATGGGCAACGCATGGAAAACCTTCTCTTGAGAATGCCCACCCTCATCTTGACTGCTCTGGGAAGATCGCAATAGTACACAACGGAATAATCGAGAATTATCTTGAGCTGAAACAGAAGCTTCAGAAGCTCGGAAAGCACAAGTTCGTATCAGAAACAGACTCTGAAGTGATTGCTCATATGATTGAGGATAATTACAAGTCCCACAAAGGGAATCTCAAGCAGGCAGTGATGGACACGCTGAAGGATCTCTATGGGACTTATGCATTGTGCGTCATGCACGCAGACAGCAGGGAGATTGTTGTAGCAAGGAACGGAAGCCCTATAGTGATAGGCATAGGGAAGGAAGGAAGCCATGAGAATCTTATCGCAAGCGATGTCTCTGCCCTTATAGAGCATACAAAAAGAGTGATTTATCTTGATGATCTTGAAGTAGCTGTGCTGAAAGAGAACAAAGTCGAGATATTTGACAAGGATGGAAAGAAGATAGAGAAAAAAGAGATGACTGTTGACTGGGACCTGACAATGGCAGAGAAAGCAGGATTCAAGCACTTCATGCTCAAGGAGATAAATGAGCAGCCTGATGTTGTCAAGAATACCCTCAATGTAGTCATACCTGAAATAAAAGCCAATTACGGAAATATATTCATTGTGGCCTGCGGAACAGCATACCATGCGGGCCTTGTGGGAAAATATGTGATTGAGAAGCTTGCAGGCATTCCAGTGATTGTTGATGCCGCCTCTGAATTCAGATACAGGGACCCTATAATAGGGAAAGATAATCTTTTCATCGCAATATCACAGTCAGGAGAGACAGCAGACACTCTTGCGGCATTGAGGCTTGCAAAGAAAAAAGGCGCAAGGACTCTCGGAATAATCAATGTCATGAACTCGACCATTGCAAGAGAATGTGATGATGTTATCTACACAAGAGCAGGAATCGAAGTGGGCGTTGCATCTACCAAAGCCTATATCTCACAGCTCATCATCATCTACAAGATTGCAGAAAAACTCAGTGGAAAGAGGGTAGAGGCATTGAAGGATATTCCATCTCAGATGCAGAAGATACTGCAGGGAAATCATATTGAGAGCATTGCAAAGAAATATTTCAAGGTCTATAATTTCCTGTTCATCGGAAGGAATCTCAATTTCCCCACTGCGCTTGAAGGGGCGCTGAAGCTGAAAGAGATATCTTATATCCATGCAGAAGGATATGCTGCAGGAGAGATGAAGCACGGACCTATTGCCCTTGTCACAGACGAAGTCCCGACTGTTGCAATAGCTCCGAAAGACAGTGTCTATTCAAAGATGGTCAGCAACATGCAGGAGATCAAGGCAAGGAACGGCAAGATAATAGCTGTTGCGACAGAAGGAGACAAAGACATGATGAAGTATGCAGATGACATAATCTACATCCCGAAGACAGAAGAGATCCTCACACCGATTCTCGCTGTTGTTCCGCTCCAGCTCCTGGCTTATATGGTGGCTGACATGAGGGATTGTGACGTTGATAAGCCGAGGAATCTGGCGAAGAGTGTGACTGTTGAATGAATCCCATCAATCCATAACTACTCCTTAATTTTTCTTCTATTGTATCCAAATAATGCCAGAGCGCTTTGTCTTTATCATGAGAATATCTTCTTGCTAATGCAAGAGCTTTATCAACGGCTGCAGGATTGAAATTATGCGCTGACGAGGCAGAGGTATTCCTCAATGCAGAATGCATATAATTCATCACATTATGGATCTGAAGCCCTGTAACATCGCCCTGCCAGCTCAAGATCATCCTCTCAAGATCGTTTGTTGACGGCATCTGCCTTGAATTGTTTGGTATGTTGTTCATATTATGCCTGCGATGGGTGATTAGCGAGGCAGGACAAAAGTTCCTGCCTCAGGTTTTATGTTTAGGATCTTAATGGTCTTAATCATATTTTTGAGTATATTTTGCCTGCATGAATTCATTCTGGCGCGTCTCTTCCAGCAGTAAAGCATTGAATGCCCTGTCAAGAAGATGATAACTGCATGAGTTTCCTTCAACAATGGCCATCCTTAGGTATGACGCAGCTATCCCTGCCCTTTCAAATGAATCTTCTGCATTGAGAAACTCCTTCTCAAGCCGAAGAACTATGCTTTGTTTTCTGATCTGCGGTGTAACAATCACATCAGATGGCTCAGATGGGCTGAGCGGTCCAGATAAACTGCCACTGCCTATTGTCCCTGCTGTTTCCATTATTCCTGATATATGATGTGTTTTCTTAAATATTTCCCTTATATTATTAAACAAATGTTTAATAAAATGCATAAAAACAGACATTTGTTAAATAAAAACCGAAAAATATATAAATAAGTGAGTATTTGTTAACTTCAAGAACGAACTTATTTCGCCGATATTTCGCCAAGCAAGGCCATTAGGACACCGACAAAGCCATACTCAACACCCTGATGGACAACAGCAGGCTTTCTTACAGGCAGATTGCAAAGAAGATAGGGGTTTCTGTGGCGACAGTCATGCATAGGGTGAACAACCTTGAGAAGCAGAAGATAATCAAGAAGTACACTGCAAACCTTGACTATGAGAAGCTCGGCTATGACATTGTCGCAATCATAGATGTAAAGATATCAAAAGGCAAGCTTGCTATGATGGAAAACAGGATAGCCTCGCATGAGAATGTGATAGCCTGCTATGATGTGACTGGGGATTTTGATTCCCAGATGATCACAAGGTTCAGGAACAGGAAAGGCCTTGACTCATTCCTCAAGAAGATACAAACCCTTGAGTTTGTCGAGAGGACCAGGACAAACCTTGTGCTGAACGTTGTCAAGGAAGAGCAGAACAGGATCAGCTGATGATATGAAATCCTGTTCCACTCTGCAGTATTATATTGTTTAATACTGTTTAAGCTATTTCCTTCTGCCGACCGAACTTCTTCTCAGAAGAGCCTATAATTCAGACCCACTGAAAAAGATACTCCAGGATTGCTGGGGACAACGTTTGCCTTCTCATTCTCTGTATTTACGTCGATTATGCCCAAAGTGAAATCCAGGCTGACCCTTTTCTTGTCTTCATCCCTGTCAAAGTCAGGAACATACATCATGCTGAGGTAGTATGCTGTCTCTTCAATATCTGCAATCTTAACTCTTTCATCAACTTCATAATCGTCATTACGATCCCATCCTTTCTCAATCACAAGATCATACTCCCTGTATCCGAAACCCAATCCCATGCGCCAGGTATCATTCAGAGGGAATCTCAAGTCAACTCTTTCTTCTATTATCGGGATAGGCGTAAAATTAGGGGCGTTGTAGGTCAATGCAGCGCCGTAACCTCGCTTGTCTGTGCCAGGATGGTTTGTGTAATTCCTTTCATTGATTTCCCCTCTGCTCATGATATTAAGATCCAGCTCTCCATAAAGATCAAGATATACTTTGTCAATCAGTTCTGTCTCAAGCCCGATCTTAAGCGCCCTGAACTCAATGAGCGGCGGGCCCCTCATATAGCTATCTTGTATAGGCCCATTGTCATTCGGGTCTGCATAATCATCGTCAGGATGTATCCTGACAAATCTTATGTCTTCAGGTATGTTCTTGATCTCCCTTATAGGATTGCTCATCCTTGGCTCAAGCCCTCCTTCAACAAACAATCTTATCCTTGAATCGCTGTTATTGTACCTGTCTATCAGGCTCGGCTCTTCAGGTTTTGGCGGCTCGGCTGCACTGACTTGAGCAGCATAGCTGCCTAATACGATGGCCCCTGCAGCAGCCAGCCTTAATCCTTTTTTTGCTAGTCTTCCTGAATAATCCATGATTCGTTCTGTCAAGCTTTCTGTTTTCATTTTAAGCCTCCTAGATATTTTTTGATATTATTTTATATTCTGACTATCATAATCGCAAATAATCGGATATTCAGATATCCTTATCCCAGTTATTACTCCATCTTTATGAAATGCATTAAGATGCCGGGGATACCAGAAATCCTGTTGGTAGACTCCTTCTCTGCATGGTTTTGCATTAGGGAAATTCCGTATGAATATTTCCAATGAATCTCCTGGCTGGACATCTTTGCCGTTGATCTTTCCGTTCCATCCCTTGTTGACCACTACAGTCCGAAGCCCACTATATGCCCATATGAGATATATCTCTTTATTGCATCCTACAATCTCTAAGGTATCTCCCAATCCCCCTTTATGACCTTCAAATATCTCAAAATTTTTGCAGTCAGCAAGCCAATTCGCATCAGGCTGCCCAAGATAAATTGTTCCTATTGACGCGCTATTATTTGATATTTTTAGGTCTGAATCACAGGGGATGCATCTTGATGAACTTGTCTGACTGACTCCTTGGCCAGCATTCGCCTCGTCAACACATGAATAAGAAATGCTTGACATGCCTAAAAAAGCTGCAGTGACTGCACATGCAATGCCTTTTTTTGCAATTGATTTTATTTTTTGACTTATCATGCTTCTTTTCATTTTTTAGCCTCCTATATTTGATATCTGCTGTCTTGTTCTGACAACTATTTTCTTATCATGGCAGGTCAGGGCCGTCATAAGTGCATTGATTGGTTTCAGAATCAAACATTATCCTTGTGATTATCCCATTCTCATAATCTGCCTTGAGGGAACGCGGGTCTGATCCTGACCCTGTTCCAGGAGTCAGTTCAAAATTCACCCTGTATGTGCCTTCTGCGCATTGCACTGCATCAGGGAAATTCTGTGTGAATGCCTCAATAGGATCTCCGGGCCTCACATCTTTCCCATTGATCAATCCTTCCCAGCCA
>JAPLZS010000007.1:5220-6600 GCA_026394915.1 Candidatus Woesearchaeota archaeon
CAGGATAGACTGCGATTCGCCTTACCGAGCCCCATTCTGCATCAATCCACATTGAGTTGTACCAACCGACAATCTGAAGAGTGTCGCCAGTGCCTCCATTATGGCCGTTATAAACAGAAAAACTCTGGCAATCCTTAAGCCAGTATGGATCTGCAACAAACATGGACAGTTTACCTAATGCTGATAACATATTGTAACGGGTGCTTGTACCTATCAGCTTGACTTCGCCTATGTTTATATCAGCATTCTCAGGCACGCAGAAGTTTATGCATGTTGCATCCTCATATATGCTGCAGTTATTATTGATATAATCACATATCTGTTCTTCTGCAGGATTTACTGTCGCAGGGTCTAAGAGAGATGCGATATCCACACAGTCTGTATTGTCTGCGACATAACCTATGGGAGGAGTGCATGATTGTACTGTGATTGATGATGTCCTGTCGCCGAAACCGTCTGAATCTGCATCCCTAAAATAAGTCATGTTTACATCGTCAGTCTTGCCATCGCAGTTGTTGTCTATTCTGTCGCATATCTCTTTTGCGATAGGTGATATATCTGGGTCATTGTCATTGCAGTCTGTGTTTTCCTCAGAATAACCTATTGTTTTGTAGCATGCCTGTACAGGAAAATTGATGTTGCCATAACCATCCCTGTCTGCATCTGTATAGTAAGTGTTCTTGACATTTTCATCGATCAACCCATCGCAGTCATTATCCCTGTTATCGCATGCCTCAGGTGCGCCAGGATAAGTATCTTTATGATGGTCATCACAATCCTGATTATTTTCAGAATAACCTGAAGGGGCTGGATCTGAATAATGCAGTGTAACCGGTTTTGATGGATCGCCATAACCATCCCTGTCCATATCTTGATAATAAGTAGCGGTCTGTCCATTTCCTTGGCCGCCGCCTCCCTTGCTGCTGTTGCCAGGAGAATTGCATCCATAATTAAATGCGCTCAGCGCAAGGCCTCCTGCGAGTATCCCTATTGAGGCTTTCCTCTTGAATGACTTCCATAATCCGCCCACAGCAGATTCCAGATCTCCTGAATCATTTCTTGGATTGTCTTTCATTTCTGTTCTCATTTTGGTCCCTCCGCAGCTGCATAGCTGAAGCTATATCGCATTTTCCTGTTCCACACCATTTTTTATAGAAGCGGAAAATATATTCTTATTTTTCCGCTGGATTTATTGTAACATGCGAATTTAAATACATTTCCCACCAAAAAATGTTTAAATGGGTTTAATCACTGATAACAAAAATAAGCCTCGCGCTGAATTCTGTGAAGAGAAAGCAGAACAGAGTGAGCTAGCTCACTCTGCTTTGATGCTTCATCTTCAGCATTCTGTATAAATAAGCATAATTCTCAGGCTTGACA
>JAPLZS010000129.1 GCA_026394915.1 Candidatus Woesearchaeota archaeon
CATCTATCGTTCCTTTGAAATACGCGCTGTCATTCAGGTAAGCCCCGATATTAACATCTTCATCATTTGTTGGCAAACCTGAACCAGGTTCGCTGCTTGCATCAAGCAATCCATCAACATAATAGCTTAAGGTTCCGCCGTCAAAAACACCGGCTATAAAATGCCATTTCCCATCGCCGCGTATATCTGTGTTGATGCCGCTGGACTTCCATCCATCATCGCCATAAAAAGCCATGCCATCAGTTTCTTCGTCCCCCCCTACACTCAGAGAATAAGGGACATAATTTCCATCATAATCCTTATTGACTATATAACCCGGTGTTCCATCTTCTGCTTTCACCCATGCTGTGATCGTTATGTAATCAACGTCTATATCATCTGTGGCAATATAACTGCTGCCATCAAACTCATAAGCCCCGAACCCATCATAACCGCCTGCTGCTTTGAAAACAGCGTTGTAGACAGTCCCATCATTGCCATTGCCGGAGAAATCATAGGTCATATCCAGGCTGTCAGGCATGGTGAATGGCATGTTCAACGCAGTTTCAGAGACTCCGTCCCTGTACCAGTTGTAATTTATCTCCACATTGTCTCCGTCAATATCATAAGCCCCCATGGGATTTGCAGTGAGATTGTCATCTGTCGTGTTGCTTGCTGACGTTGCATTGAGCAGGACAGAAGCCAGTGTCGGAGCATTGCTGCCAGTGCCTTCTATGTCTATGCTGATGTTCCTGTCTGTCCCATTGTATCTTCCGTCAAAAGGAACAACCTGCAGCGTGTAATTGCCGTTGTTTATCTGCGAGAATTTGATTATTGTGCTCAGGGCAGATGTCCTGTTCACGTAGAATCTTCCTGACGAGTTGATGAGGTAGACAGAATAGTTTATGCTATTCTGAGAACTTTGCCTGTTCCAGGATACATCAGTTGTCGTGCCTTCCTCTTTAAAGAATGTTGTGCCATTCGCAGGATAAGTTATGTTGTTCTGTCCGCAGTCGCCTAAAGCAGGAATCAGGCTCTCTTTATAGAAGTTACCTAGGGGAATCTGGGATGTACTGTTCATAAGTTCTCCTATCTCGGTTGAATTCAGAGATCGATTATAGAATGACACGCTATCAATGTAGCCGTCAAATGCAGCCTTGCCCATTGTTTCTCCGGTAAGATTGCTGAAGAAACCCTTGTCCATTGCCCCAATCATGGTCACTCCGTTTGGATTCTGCGATATATTCACATTATACTGGGGGTTTTTGTCCAGAGTAGGAAGCCCACTCNAGCCCACTCTGTACGATCGCTCCAGCGTCTGTTCGGTCTATACCATCGACATACAATCTCAGATATCCGCTTTCATTCATTGTCATGGAAATAAAGTACCATCTTCCGATATCCAATGGAGTAGAAGACCCCATGACAAACAGAGCAGTGCCGTTAGATGCAATTATTCCCACAAAATGTTCTAATCCGCTAAAATAAGAGTTTGTGACAACCATCCCATAGCTTATCCTGCCAAAATTACCTTTTGAAGAATTGACTGTATCCCCTCTTCCGATGATTACGCTTAAGGCTGGGCCTTCGATTAAATCTCCATTCTCATCTTTTATATCTCCCTGCATATTCACCCAGGCATTGATGGTCATTCCTTTGCTTAATTCGCTTGTGTCAAGCCTGCTTGAATTCAGCAAGACGCTTGTGTTTATCCCATTGAACCTGTATGCTCCTGAAAAATCATTGCCTGAATCTTTATATCCATAGAACAGGCTGTAATTATAACCAGCCAAAACTGTGCCGTTCAAGTTAGAGAGATAATCCTGCGTGAAGTTAGATCGGGTCTGGCTCATTGAATCATTGTTGAATGAATAATAATCAATCAGGTTATTCAGGAGACTGTTGAAATAACTTTCTTTACAGAAAGAAACATCATATGAATAATTCACTCCAGAGCTATAAAAGCTGTTCAGCCATATGTTTGTATTGTATGTCAGGGTTGGATCAGCAGTCACATTCATAGAATAATGGTTCTCCCTCCCTCCTGTTGCCTCCATTGTGTTGCCTGATATATCTGCCCAGTTTGCTCCTGTGTTTATCTCAACAGGAAATATCTTTTCAGTATTTCCAGCATTGACTATCGCGTTGTTCGCTATGTTCAATCCTAAATCGCCTTCTGATTCGCCGTCATATATTATTGCCTGCAGTGTCGTGTCCCTTATTGTGTTGTTTATTACATCATTAGAAGCAGTCTGTATGTTCAATCCAACTTTGCTGCCTTCTATTGTTGTGTTCCTGATTATGTTGTTATAATTGCTTCCAGGGGTTATGTTCAGCGCAGTTATCCCGTTTGCCCTGATGTAGCTGTCCTCGAATATGTTGTTGCTTGATCCTAATGCAAATATCACTGCAGACTGCAGGCTGTCAGGCGGTGTTGATATCGTTGTCAGATTTATTCTCCTGAATATGTAGTTGTTTGCGCGCTCAATATAAAGGCATGAGAAGAATTCTCCTTCTGCTGCTGAGCAGCCTGTCATCAGCACGTCTTCCAATAATCCGCTGTGTGATTCGTCTTGCTCTAAGTATATTCCCATGCTATCTGTCTGGTTGAACTGCTTTATTGTAAAGTCTGCATAACTAAAATGATCTTCATAATTTGCGCTGCCGCTTGTGCAGTTCAATATTGTTATGTTGCTGTTTTCATCTCCATCTCCATAAAAATAAAAGTTGGTATCAAATCCATTTACGTTGCAATGCTCTATTGTTATGTTTCCTCCCTGCTCGCTGTATGATATCCCTATACCGGTTCCATCTCCCTTTATTGTCGAGCCACCGCAATTTAATATGACATTTGGCGAGGCGATCGTTATCGCACTTGAAGCCATATGGAACATGTAACTATCATCTATGTCCCATAAACCCTCCTGGGCTATTATGCATGTGTCTTCTGTGTCATTTATGGCAAACATGCAGTCTGTCAGCGTTTCATAATCTCCGCCTGATTCCACATAATAGTCTGTGAAATGCTCTACATTGAATTCATAGTAAGATGGAGTCACTTTTATCTCATTAAATCTCTTGCTGTCTTTTGTGTACGGATCTGCAATCCTGAACTCTGTCTCATCATCCTCTTTGACATAAAGCTTTGGAGCTGTCATCACGCCAGAGACAGGCTCATGAGGAACTCTTATCTGGGCGTCTGTTATTGCAACAGAACCGACGTGCAGTATCCCTTCGTTCAGGCTGACATCATTTATATCATCTTTTCCTGCGCCCCTCACTTCGATGCTGACGCCGTCTTTTTCCATCTTTGTGACAGTCATTGGATTTCTGCCATTGTCATAGGCAGTCTCTTCTGTCATGTCAGCCTTGCTGAATTGGATATCACTGTCAAGAACTTTTCCGCTGATTATCCCCTTCGCGCCGCTATGGCTCAACTCTCCTGATCCAGTCATGTCTTCGTCTGTGTTTGTCAAAGGTATGTCAAACTCAAACACCTCTGATTCAGCGCCTATGTGCAGCTTGAACTTGGGATGCGCTGTCTGGTTCTCAAGCGGTATTGTGAGGTTTACTATCTCATTCGGCTGCGCAGCAAGATCCGAAAGGCTGTAATTCATGCTGCTTTCTGTCTCCAGCCAGACAGGCTGGACTACTGTGGAATTGTGATAGAAGCTTATGATAAAATCATTGCCTGACCTGCCGACAAATGCGAAGAATGTCTCA
>JAPLZS010000031.1:0-1816 GCA_026394915.1 Candidatus Woesearchaeota archaeon
AGGAATTCATTCAATCTTATGTATGGCCGGACAGATTCGTCATCTTTGACTAGCTCTATAAGGCCATTTGTCTTGGCGAGCCCGAAAATGTTCCAAAGATGCTTTTCACGGCGATGGTCTACCTGGTCTTCGCATACATATCCATGCTTGCCTGTTTCCAGCCTCTCCATCTCTCTTTTGAAATATCCGATGCTGTTCATCAAGAATTTCTTTACCATCCCCTTGTCGATGAATCTCTGGTTCTCAGGGTCTGAATATATCTCATCAGCTCTCCTGAAATCTGAATAGTCTGAATGAGTCTCAAAGCTGGAATTTGCAGCAATGCTCATGAAGATGACTCGCTTGGCAAGCTCTTCATCAGGTTCAGTTCCTTCTTTCATCATCCTTTTCAGGATCGCATAAGCTGAATTGACGAGCTTTATGGCAAAGAAACCCCCTATTGATGAGTCTGAACCGCATGGCCCATATTGCGCAGGCTCTTCTATTATCCTTTGGTTGCTGCCCATCCTTTTTATACAGGAGTTTACAAGTGATGCCTTATCGATCTTCATATAATCCCAAAGCACAGGATGTGTCTCCAATAAGTCGTTTAAAGACCAAAGCAAATGCTCCGGAACAGTCTCTAGGGCATATCTTAATCTTTTAACCTTATCTTCCGGGATTATCCCTTTTCCATGTCGTTCGATAAGCGACGCCAAACATGGTAATTTTTCGGAATTATAATCACTATCTTTCTCACTCATTCTTATGGAATCAAGATAATGAACTGCCTGTTGCTGTGCAGTCATGCCTTTTGTAGGATTCCTGATTCTTTCATAAATCGGTTCTTCATAAATAAGTTTTTCAAAAGCAGCATAGACTTCGTTGAATGAAAAATCCCTGAGCTGCGATCTTTTCAGGATCTTCTGCATCGCCAAGATTACAGTATTAGAATACATCTTTTCCATATCATCAAAATCAGGGTTTTCTTTTGCTATGTTCTCTAAGACAAGCTTTGCCCTATCTTTGGAAAAAAGCCTGTATCTCTTATATATCTCTTTAGCTCTTTCGCTGTATCCTCTTGCCAAACAATAGAGTATCCTCTCAGTGATCATATTCTCTTTTGCAGGATTTCTATCGCTGCCTATGTCTGCCTTATCCAGAGTGCCAAGCCTCTTCAGGATATCTATGAAATTAAAGGTATAGAGAGAATGCATCTCAAGCCCCTTTATGCTCCTGCAGCCCTCATTTTCAGGTCCACTCGTCTCCCTGAATATGACATATTTAAGAAACTCAGTTATCCGTTCAGGGCCCAATGCACCAAGATATAAATCGCATTCAAGCTTTGAAGACAGGCAGTCGAACTGGTTTGATTTGAAATCCTCAAAGCCGCGCGGCATCTTGCCAGAACGTGTTTCCTCCTTGATCTTCATCAGATCCCAGTCATAAGGTCCTGCGATATTATCTCTCAATGATTTCATGATCAGGCCCCTGAATGCTTCTGAATCAAGTTCAGGCTTATGGTTCTTGCCGTCAAATATAGAATCTATTTTCCTTACCAGGCTTTCATTACGGAAAGAATTGTCTCCTTGAGAAGTCGGGAATATCTTCTCTAACCTGAAAAAAATGTCTACCAGGGCCTTCTCCATCCTGGCTTCTGCTTCTTCTCTTTCATATGCTTTATAATAAAATGTCCTTAAATTTTCAATGCTATTTTTAGAATGCGTGTACAATCCTAATTCATCGCATGCAAATTGGGCTATGAGCGTCTTTTCCCAAAGATCAAGGTCTGCGCTGTTTATATCCATTAAAGAATAGTAAAATGTTATCATTTATA
>JAPLZS010000031.1:1826-2774 GCA_026394915.1 Candidatus Woesearchaeota archaeon
ACCTTCTTGTTGTGCTTGTAAGGATGATCTCCTTCGCCGAGCCAGACATAGTCATGCTCCATGCTTATCGGCCTTTTCTTATGGAACTTATGGTAGATCAGGAATGCTGCAAGCCATATCGCTGCCACTGTCGCAATCAACGCCACTATGACCAGAAATATCCTGTAAGCATCCAATATCTCACCTTTTATCCTTTAATTAATAATATTTGTCTATTTCCTTCCGAGCGTTATCTCAATCGTGCTTACCCTTATCTGCTTGCCTTCATTGTTCTGGAACTCCTCTGAGTCGACCTTGATGTCCTTCACGTCAACAGCTCCCTGAAGGAATCTCTTTGCCGCAACCTCAGAGACATCCACTGCCCTGCTTATGAACTTTCCCCTTGCCTTCACTATGACGCTGCCTGCGTTCTTTGTCGTGAACTGCATCACTACGCCAGTCACATAATTCATGAAAGGCTTGTTCCCTATAAAGATTGAGTTGTCGTCTGACATTACTAACACCCCCGCTAGTCGTCTGTTGTCATGAAACTGTCGAATGTGAAATTTATGGATATAAAACAAATGATCTTACTGCTGGACTTCCTTCCTCTTCAGCCTTGTTACATAGCCTGAAACTATGTTCCTTATCTTCTTTGACGGGAATTCCATGTACTTCTCAGCGACTTTCTTGTTTGAATTAAAGTCAGATGTGAACATATCATTATGGACTGACATCAGCTCCTTTGCCTTTCTTTTGGTCAATTTTGTCTTTATTCGCCCCATTGTTGTACCTTCCTTTGTAGTGTTCTATATGCCCCTTTATATAAAGACATTGAAACCATGATTATTTATAAATCTTTTGGAATATAGGGCTCTGTCCTAAATCTCTTCTTTTCCATAAGATATATTAACCCGTTTGGGCTTATTAGGCCCAAAGCGGGGTGGTGGAGTCTACCCACCACATGAA
>JAPLZS010000124.1:0-9570 GCA_026394915.1 Candidatus Woesearchaeota archaeon
TTTAAAAATTCTTTCTTTTTTTGCTATATTAATCATATATCAGTATATGAAGTGCTTTTTCTTCAAAAACGCCAGCTTTATCAGGCTTATTACAGTTATTGTATTTAAAATTATTGTGTATGGGAAGTAAAAGAACACGCCAAACATAATCATTAAGAGGTTATATGCGCTTGTCCTGGCCCTTGATTTCAGCAATGATATTATCAAGAGAACACAGCTCATTATTCCGGACATGACTCCGAATATGCTGTATAGAGATATTCCCCATTCATGTATCTTATAAATCACATAAACCGGGCCCAAAAGAGAGAACCATCTGAAAAGATATGCAAAGATCGGGAAGAATCCTGCGTTCTGGGGAAGCCAATAAAAGACCTGATAGATGATGAGGGGGAAGAACAGCACAGAAAAGATGGACCACCAGTATTGGTTTATGAAGACAAAAATTATAGACGGGCTGATCTTTGGATGTGCTGCTGATTTTACTGACAGGATTTTCAGGTTTTTTTTCATTGCCTGGAGTCCGCCAATCCACCATCTTGTCCTCTGCCTGAAGAAGCTGATTATGCTGGAAGGCACTATTGTGTATCCTACTGCGTCAAAGACATTTATTAGCCGGTATCCTTTTGAGTATATCTCAAGCGTTGCGTCCATATCTTCTGTCATGGAGTCTTTCTTGAAATAGCCTATCTTCTTCAGGGCCTCTTTCCTGTAGCATGTGAATGCGCCGAAGAACCATATCCCATTCCTGAAGACAGATGAAAAGCTTTTCTTCACAAGATTATAATAAGAATACTCTATGTTCTGGAACAATCCCAACAATGAGTTCCTGTTAGATGGAATGAAAGATCCGTTTGTAGCCCCAACTTCCCTGTCTGAAAAGGGCCTTACAAGATTCCTCAATGAATCTTTCTCAACGATAGTGTCTGCATCCAATGTAAGTATTATCTCATGATGAGCTTTATTGATTCCGATGTTGAGGCTTGCTGACTTCCCCTCGTGTTTTCCTCTCGATATTATCATGCCCGTTGCATGATTTTTATTCCTTTTTTTGTAATCCTCAAGCGTTTTGATGGTTGAATCCGGACTTCCGTCGTCAACAACGATAACCTCAATATTTTCTTTTGGATAATCAAGGGAATACACAGCATCAAGACACTTTGCTATATTCTTCTCCTCATTATAGCAGGGTATAACAACACTGATTTTAGTATAAGAGATAATGGAAAAAATAATGCAGATAATAGCAATCCAAACCCCCCCATATTCCTTTGGGTCTTTCTTTGCGTTCCTTATTGCTTTTAGGCTGAACAACATTGAAAGAGGCAAGAATAAATTGTTTACCATAGGTATTCCAAAAAAAAGTGCGAAAAGAACAGCCATCAAAGGATACTTTATATTTTTCTTGTATTTTGAGTTATCTTTTGAATTATCCTTTTTTTTTATCACATTATCTCCTCTGTTTTATCTTTACCATATCCCCTATTGTGAACTCTGCGCTTTTTGACTTTGTTGAGAGGGATCCTCCTTTGTCTTCATACTGCTCAACAAGCCTTATGCTTAGGAATTTCTCAAGCTTCCTTGCAAGGCTTATTGAAGGCTCTATCTGGCTGATTTCAACCTTCTGTATTATGGATTCACGCTCTGCAATCTTCTTTGCAAGCTCCTCCTGGGTAAGGCCCAATTCCTCCCTTCTCTTCTTGATCATGTCACTGTAACCCTCAACTATCATCTCAACAGGCTCTGGCTTTGCAGACTTCTCTAAAACAACTTTCTTCTTGATAAATGTGACTGGATTTGCAAGGATCTTCCCGAACTTAGAGCACTTCTGGCATACATACATCTCAGTCTCCTCTACCAGTACCCTGAAAAGCTTTCCCTGCGCTCCGCACATATCACAGCTTGGCATTTTATCCTTTGATGATTGAGATTATTATCTCTCTGCTCTCTCTTGGCCCGTCGAACTCGCAGAAATAGATGTCCTGATATTTTCCAAGTATGAGCTCTCCATCTATAATGGGCATTGTCTCGCTCGGGCCTATAAAGGAAGCTTTCACGTGAGCATCTCCGTTTGTCCTTTCGCAAATTTTGTCATGCTTCCATATCCCCCTCTGCACAAAGTTGAGGGAATCAAGGATATCATCACGGATGTTTGTATCTTCATTCTCGTTGATTGTTATTGCAGAGGTGGTGTGCTTTGTATAAACATTGCATATCCCTGACTTTATCTTAGACTCACTGACAGCCTTCCTGACATCATCAGTTATATCAATGACTTCAAATCTCTTCTTTGTGTTTAATTCAATTCTCTTTATCATAGTTTATCAGCTTATTGAAAAAAAGGCGGTGCAGGGATTTGAACCCTGATTAATCGGGATCTGTATGTCATCGGCAAAGATTATTCATAATTGCCTCATCATCCCGTTGCAGCCGATTGCCTTGCCAGTTGGCTACACCGCCACATAATATTGTAATATGCACCCCTATATATTGTTTATTTATGATTTATGGATAAAAAATGGCGGGCCAGGGAGGATTTGAACCCCCGATCCCCAGCTCTCTTTTGACCTTTTGTCATTAGAAGGCTGGTGCCCTATTTTCCCAATGTCTCGTCAGCCAAATTCATCGCAGTTCGGTGGGCTAAAAACGAAGTTTTTATGCCCACCTTGACTTTCGGTGTTAACGGACGAAACCGTTACCAGGCTAGGCTACTGGCCCATAATCTGCCTTTTGAGGCTATTATTTATAAAGATTGTGAGGAATAAAAACACTAAAAACTTCAGAAACATATATACAATGTGTATTTAAGATTTAAGGCAGCCAAGTCTTATTGTTCTTCAGCTTGTCTGGCAGGTACTTGTCAATCACGAAGTTGAGGTTGTATTTTGCGAATGCCTGCTGCTCTGCCCTCTTTCCTAATTTCACCATGAGGTTAAGGGCGTTTTCCCATTCCCTGTGTTCTTGGACAAATGGATCATTCTTCATTCCGTCCTTTATCCTTTTAAGATCAACATCTTTCAGAGGATGAGTGGGAAGCTTATAATCAATTATGTCCTGCGGAGTCACTCCCATGAACTTGGCCTGCGGAACACAGAAATACTTGTTGATATGGGCAGCATTTCCAGAGCCAACCTTCAGTGTCCTGTAAATATTCAGGTATCCATAAGGATCTCCGTCTGTGAACACATACACTGGAATCTTTTTCTCATCACTAAGTCTTCTTATGAATCTCCTGCATGCTCTGGTAGGAACTCCTCCCATGCTTATCAGTATGCAGTTGGCCTTTTTCCAATAGCCATGTTTGACTAATCTCTGGAACATGCCTGCTGTCTCTATTGCAAGAATGAAATTTGCCTTTGTCTCGAACCTGAGGCCCTCGACAGAAGTAGGCACAGAATAAGCTCCTGAACCGAATCTTGTGCAGTCAATCTTAATATCTTTTCCACCCTCATCCTTGTCAATAACAACAAGGGCCCCGGCAACATCCCCTCCTTTTTCTTCTGGAGCAAATCCAAGCTGCTCCCTGTTCACTTCCATCATCGCCTCGATATCGTCCATCACGGTGTCTGACTCAGGCTGCTCCCTGAACATTGCGTCTCCCCAGTTCTTGCTGACATAGTAAATCTCCCTCTTAGTCGCCATATCATCTGTCTCGACTATCTTCTTTGACTCATTCATCATGAGAAGAGTCTGAGCAAATGTCTTTATTGTTGAGGCAGTCAATGTCCTTGAAAGCATCTTTCCCTTGAGTTCAAAATATCCCTCTTTAGGATCATAAGTCACATTCTGCAATGATCTTATAGGCATGCTGATAGTAGGAAGTTTCTTCTTTGTTATCGAGCTGTATACTTCAGTTGCGGTCTTCTTTATTCCTTCAAGGACTTTACTCATTTTCTTCCTCTCCTTCTTTTTCCTTTGGCTCCTCTTCTTTTCCTATCTTTGCAAAATCTTCATCATATTCTGTATTATCTTCTCCCAATTCCTCGAGCTTGCCCCTGCTTTTCTCAAGAAGCTCCTTCAGAATCTTTTCAATTATCTCTTCATCGCTTTTTTTTAACCCGAGAATGCTCTGCAGGGCCTCCCCTACAAAAGGTATGTATTTCTCTATGTATCCCCTCTTCTTAAGTTCATCAGAATATTTGCTTTTCTTGGAGGTGTACTGCGCAAGCTTTCTTCCGCATTCCTGCAAAGCCAGCTTTATCTCCTTGATTATCTCAGGATAATGCGCTATTGCCTCTTTTGCCTCTGAAGTGAAAGGCGCCCATACAGAAGCTATATGGACAGCTATGACAGCAGGGCCTACTGGCAATGAATCCTGGCTCTGGTTAAGGCCATATGATTTCCATGATGTTGAGGTTATTGATTCTGTGACAGCGCATGCGCTCTGCTGGTAAAGAAGAGGGACCCTGTTCGCAAACCTCATTATCCTCACCTGCTTGTCAGCAGGCAGTTCTCCTCCATAAGCTATTGCTGCCTCTACCTGGAAAGGATTTCCTCTATAGACATCAGGGCTTCTTGTGACAGCGCAATAGAACTCTGCATTGATCTCTTTCTTCAGCCCTTTCTGCAGCAGCTCTTCTCCGATAGGGCTTATGCAGTCTGTTGGAGGAGCTATTATCTTTGTCTCCCTTATTGCCCTGATGAGCCTCTCTGCCTGATCCCTGTTTGTCTCAATTGGTTTGAACGTGGGGAGTATGCCTGCTTTTGAACATATCTCTTTTGCAACACCTGAACTGACTCTTGAGAATTCTGATGAGAAGAAGCTCTGTAGTGTCCTTGACTCAGTGGATTTCATCATCTTCATGAGCATGCCTATCTCAACACCATAAGGGTGTGGTTTTATCTCCTTTGCCTCTTTTGGAAGCTCATTTGTGGCTCTTGCGAATATTATCTGCTCTGGCTTCGGATTTGTGTAGATTATTGTCGCATGAGGATTGACAACAGCTGTCTGCTTCAGGTAATTATCAACTGACTGGCCTCCCTGCTGGTATGTTGCCTCTATCTCAAGCTCTACCTTTGTCCCATGGTCTTTTTTCCACTGTGTTTCCTCTTCTCTTAAAATCTCTGGCTTGTTCTTCTGCGTGTTTATATGAAGCTCGTATAAGTATGCTGGATCATTAGGAGATATCCTTGATATTATCTTTATAGGTTTTCCGGTAGTCAGCTGTCCATAGAGGGCAGCTGCGCTTATCCCTATTCCCTGCTGACCTCTGCTCTGTTTCATTGTATGGAACTTCGATCCGTACAATAATTTTGCGAATATGTTAGGGACATGCTTCTTTATTATGCCTGGACCATTGTCCTCTATGATTATCCTGAACCTTTCATTCTTCATGTCTATTATCTCGACAGAGATCTCTGGAAGCACCTTTGCCTCCTCGCATGCATCAAGGCTGTTGTCAACTGCCTCTTTCACTGCTGTGAGAAGCGCTTTCTTCTTGTTGTCAAAGCCGAGAAGATGCCTGTTCTTCTCGAAGAATTCCGCTATCGATATCTCTCTCTGTTTTTCAGCAAGTTCGTATGCAATGGGCTTTTTGTCGCTGCCTTTTTCATCTTTTGCATCAAGCTTTGTCTGCGCTTCTTTCTCTGCCATGTTCGCCCCTTTATGCAATCTTTTTTGTTTTCTGGTTCATCCCAATCAGGATTGTGAAAATGAAAAAATCATTCTTTGACAGGCTGTTCAAAGGCCTCCATTTTTAAGTCTTTGCTTTTTTTCTCCAATGCACGATAGACTGCTGCGTGTTTTGAGCCTGCAAGAAGGCTTTCTATGGATCTTCTTGCTAGGGATACATTGAAGGGATTGCCTATTATGCATACCGTCTTCCCATAAACAGAGATGTCTGTTGACGTCAGTGACTCTATTGTCCTTCTTGTCTTGCCGTCCTGGCCAATCACTCTCCCTTTGAGCCTCATCATCTTGTTCTTGGATTTTCCTGAATAATCAGTTATGTTGACTATCTCAAGGCAGTAATCCTGCTTCAATAAGAGAAGGGCTTTCTCTGGGTTGAATCCTCTGGGCTGAACCAATAGCCTTGACGTGAACCCCTTCTTTTGAGTCAATCTTTATCTTTGATTTTGTGCATTCCTCTATCTCTTTCTTCACTTCGCCTTTCTTGCCTATGAGCACAGCTACCCTGTCTTTGGGTATTTTTATATCATAAGAATACTCCATGTCTTCTTCCATTAAAAAACAGAAACTGGTTTTATTTTTAAAGCTTTGTATATGGCCTGATGTTCTGGACATATATAATTTGTATATAATATTCGAGACAAAAACATGATAAATTTTTACATTATCCATAAAAAGATTTATATAGGGCCATTTTTTAAGATATCCTATGTATATTGGCGGGTCAAAGAGCAAAAGAACAGATAGGAAAGCGTGTTTTTTGGGACTTATGATTGCTTTATTTCTTGCTAGCTTGGCGTCTGCAAGCGCAGTGATAACTTATACTGACCTGAATATAACTGTAAAGGACATAACGACCAATGAAATGATACCCTCCAGTCCGATTGACCTTAAATTCACTGAGTTCAACAAAGGAACAACAATAAATCTTACTGATTTTATCAATGAACAGGGGATGTTCTTATATCGGCTGAATCTTGGCAACTGGAAGCTTGCTATGAAGATTGACAACCCGCTCACTCCTGAGACAGACTATTATGCAGAAAGGACTTTCTTGATTGAAGAGAACAACCCTTCAGAAAAAGAAACTGTATACCTTGTTTCAGTAGGTGCTGTTGAAGGCAATGTGATAAACCCTTCAGGAAAGCTGATAAGCAATGCAGATGTCACATTCAAATGCAAATCATACAAATCATCCTCAAAGACAGACAACTATGGTTCATTCAGGCAGGATCTCCTTCCTGTTGGCCAATGCATGGTACAGGCTGCTTTTGATGACCTTGCAGGATCATCTGAATTCAATGTGACTCAAGGCCAGGTCAGCGAGACAACTGTATATCTCAATAAAGATATATTCACGACAACAAAAAGGTATATGTATGTTATAATGGGAGTTATTGCTGGAATAGTACTAGTATTGCTGGTTTATCTTGCAAAGAGAAGGGGGATGTTAAGGTCTTTGTCAATGTTATGGAAAGATAATAAGAAAGAGGTTAAGAAATTGAAGAGAAATAAGACAGCAAAAGCAGAGAGAAACAGCAAAGCAACCATGGCAAGCAAAGATAAAACAAATAAAACAAAAGAGGATAAACAAGAACAAAAAGAGACCAAAGAAGAGGACCCTGCTCAGGGATTAAGTGAGCAGAATCCCCGCGCAAGGGACATAATAAAGACCCTGAATGAGAAAGAGAAGAGGGTTGTTGATTTTATAATCACACAAGAAGGATATAAAAGCACGCAGGCTTCTATAAGGAATGACACAGGAATACCAAAAACAAGCCTTGTGAGGGTGTTTGCCTCTCTTGAAGCCAAGAAAGTTGTAAAGATAGAATCAATAGGTAAGCTAAAGAAGATAGAACTGACTTCTTGGTTTTTAGGCAAAGAATAAACGGTTCATCTAAATGGGCGGTAATCCGGCCTTATTTTGTAATTTGGGCTATTATTCTGTGTTTTATGCGTTTATAGACCACAAAAGATTTATAAATAGGTCCTTTTTCTATATAGGTATAGGCTATCTAAGTGTGTGAACCAAAGTTCCACACTATTTCTTTTTTTGTTTTTTTTGGTTTTTCTTTTGTATGATTCTATCTTGAATGCAGTATATTCAGAATGCTATTGATTAGGTTTTATGTGATTTAATAAATATTAGCTATATTTAGTCATATCCCTAAGAAGTTATATGTTTCTTCAGGTCTTCATTCACTTTTACGCCAATCTTGCTGAAGAACCTGTTTATGTTCTTTATATCCCTTTCAAGAAGCTCTTCGCTGTTCGCGCTCCTCAAAGGAGAGGCCTGTGAGAAATCTATCAGAACAGGTTCATCATTATAATTTAATATGTTAAACTCAGAGAGGTCTCCATGCACTAATCCTGCTTTGTAGAAATTCCTGACATATCTGACAAGAGAATCATAGAACTTCTTTGGATCCTTTGGATACTGGTCCTTGAGCTTCGGAGCAGCGTCATTGTCTCCTATGAACTCCATGACAAGCAGATTGTCTTTGAATGTCAATGGTGTCGGTGCCCTGACATTCGCCTCTCTTGCCTTCAGGAGATTCCTGAATTCCCTCTGGCACCATGAGAATATAACTGTCCTTTTCCTTTTCTTTAATCCAAGATATCTTGTATCATATCGTATATAATCAAACATCTTGTTGAAGTCGCATGTCTCAAGCCTGTATATCTTGACTATTATCCTTTTTCCTGCTTTCCATGCAGTGAATATATTGGCCTCCTTGCCTATTGACAACGGGCTTTCAAGGCCGTCAAGATGGCCCTCTGACATGAGCTTGAATATGGCTGCCTCTGTATGAAAGTCAAACACATTGCCCATTGTCTTGAACCTGTCTGTTCCTGTTTCTTTTCTCCTTCTTATCATTTTTTGGACCTCAACACCATCAACAGCTTGCAGGTATTGCATTCTTCTCCTTTTGAAGGCTCTTTGCAGATCCTGCAGTATCTCTGGATCCCTCCGCTGTACTTGTCCTTAAGCATCGGAGCGATGTCTATAAATGAGCTTATGATATTAAACTTTATGTTTTGGCTTCCTCCGCCTTGTCTTTTCTCGCTTTCTCCTGCCTTTTCAAGCCTGTCAAGGATCTTCCTCACTTTGTTCCTGTAAGCATCATGCCTGCATGGACATGGAGAATAATTTACAGGAAAATCCATCCGCATAGAGTATTTCTTCACATCTTTCTCTGAGCATAAGTATAATGGCTTCACTCTCTGGACAAAGCTTTTCCTGGACTCTTTCTTCATTACCCCTGTCTTTGGGCCTATCCTTGCTCCTACCTCAAGATTGTTCCTCAGGAGATTCATCATGACTGACTGGGCCTCATCATCAAGATTATGGCCTGTTGCTACATAATCTGCTTTTAATCTCTTTGCTGCCTTGTTTATCAGGTATCTCTTTAGTATTCCGCAGATTGTGCATGACCTTAATCTAATGCCCTTCGATGCAAGTGTCTGTCTTATGTAACATAAAGAATTGCCGAACTCATCCCTGAATGAGATGATGTGGAGCTTTATCTTGTTCTGCCTGCAGAACTTCTTGAGGTTCTCAAGATTCTGTTTTGTGTAATTGCCTATCAAAGCATCTATCGTAAGGGCCTGCACATTGTAGCCAAGCTTGTTCAGGATGTAAAGAACGGCTGTTGAATCCTTTCCTCCTGAGCAGGCCACAAGAATCCTGTCTTTTTTTGTGAACAACCTGAATCTCTTTATAGTATCGCTTACTTTGCTCTCAAATTCATCCTGAAATCTTATCTTCTTTTTTGATTTGTTTTTTATCATACTCTTTTCATTTTTGGTTTATGTTTAACACTTCTCTTGCATGTTCAGGGCTTATCCCCATAAGCGGCCTGAGTATCACCATCTCTGTATCCAATTCTTCTGATCCTTCCATATCATCAAGCTCCTGGCCAACAACAATTGCCCTGCAC